>NZ_JBFAJC010000015.1:0-217624 GCF_040655075.1 Actinoallomurus sp. NPDC050550
CCTCGAGGTGCACACCGGCGACGGGCTCATCGACGTGGCCGTGGCCCGCGGCGCCGACACCGCGCTGATCCGCGGCGCGGTACGCGGCAGGGGCTGGTCCGTCGCCTGGGGCGAACTGCCGCCTGGCGGCGAGGTGCTCGTGGAGTTCCACGCCGGAAGGTCCGCGCTGAAGGCCACCGCCGTGACCATCGCCGGGGCGTTCTGGGTGGCGGAGGTGCCCGGGAGGTTCCGCACCGTCGAGGTCACGACCGCGGTCGGCCGGATCTCCCACCGCATCCGGCGGTTCCGGCAGGCCCCGCTGCCCCGCACGTAGGGCACCGGGAGGCTCGCGGTCGCGTTGGCCGGCGGGACCGGCACTCTCGAGTGTCCCGCAGATTGAGCACCGTGCGGACTCGTCGGCTGGCGAGACCGTAAAACCCGGCTATCCCGCAGGTAAGGTGCCGGGAGGCCCGCGGGCCCGTGGGCAGGTGAGATCGGCAGGCTCGGCTGTCCGCGCGGTAAGACGCGCCTGACGATCATCTGGTTGTCATCAATCTCTCAGAAACAACCCCTAGTCTGTGCCGCGTGCACTCGATCCTCAGGCGTTACCCCCTGCCCACGCTCTTCATCGCGGTGTTCTGCGCCGTCTCGGGCGTCTACGCGTACGGTCTGGGGCCGGGACAGCAGCGCCTGGTGGTCGCCAACACGGCCACCAACCTGGCGAACCTGAGGAACGACCCCCTCGGCACGATGATCGCCTCGGCCTTCGTGGCCGAGGCCGCGCCGTGGATGTGGGTGGCCTTCGCCATCGTCGGCCTGTTCCCGGTGGCGCACCGGTTCGGCAACGTACGGACGCTCGTCCTCGTCGGCGCCGCCCAGGTGGTCGGCACGCTCATCAGCGAGGGACTGCTCGCCTGGCGGATCTCGACGGGCGCCATGCCCACGTCGGCGCGGTACCTCGACGACGTCGGCCCCTCCTACGTGATCGCCTCCGCCCTCGTCGCGACGATCCTGTACGGCGCCGAACCCCTCATGCGCACCGCCCGGCACGGCCACTGGCTGTTCGATCGCGTCCCGAGCCGCTGGTGGCGCATCGGCGCCGCCGTCGGCCTGGCGTTCCTGGCACCGCATCTGTTCAACCGCCTGGACCGGCTGGACGTCGCGGCCGTCGGCCACGTCGTCGCCATGCTCGTCGGCGCCGGCGTCGGACTGTTCTTCGTCCACCGCGAGCGCGCCCACGCCGGCTCGGGCGGAGCAGGACCGCGTACGGACGTCGCCCCCGCCCCCGCCTTCAGCGAGGCCTGACCCCCGGGCTACCTCCCCAGCGGGCGATCAGTGGACGCACTGCTGCGGCGCAGGGAGGTGTTCACGAAGAACTCCTCCAAGTGGTCGGATGTGAGGGCGAAGCTGCTGGCCGACCAGGCGTGGGAGCAGGTACGAGGCTGTTTCGGTCCCCGCGGAGAACATTTCGGCGAAGCTGTCATGGTCGTTCGCCTGGTCCCGATATGCAGACTGCATCGTCGCGGCCTAGCCCGGGCTTGATGTGGACGCTCGCACGTCGTGCGCTCGTGCTTCTTGCCTGACGCCAAAGAGAGCGTCCCTCGACATCGATCCCGTCCGGGTGAGCGAGACGATCAGTCCAGCGGCTGTTATGGAGAGTGTTGCGGCGGCGTAGATGATTGCTGCGGGCACCAAACCGATGGCGTCACTGAGGAAGCCGGCCACGATGGTAGGGATGCCATACGCGAGATAAGCGACGACGTAGACGGCGGAGAACAGCTTCGCGCGCTCCTGCGCTCGCGTCAGCGGAACAAGGAGCCCGAGCGTACTGGAAAAGACGGCGCCGAAGCCGAGGCCGGTGATGATCGCGCCGCAGATGATGAGCGATGCGAGGCCCGCCGCGAACGAGCACGCCTCCAGCGACACACCCGCGAGGACCGCTGCATATCCGGCGAGCATGAACCGCCGGGGCGGCATCAGCGGGCCGAGTACGAGCGCGGAGACGGCCGCAGCCAGGGGCTGGGCTGCGACCACCAGGCCGAGGGCGGCTCCGCTGGTGATGTGCAGGGCTTGATGGACGATCGACGCCCCGAGGCCGAGGACCAGCCCGGCCGACATCCAGATCCCGATCATCCCTGGGGCAGTGCGAGCGAACGCGGTCCGGGCCGCGGATGGAACGCCGATGCGTGACACGAGGGCATCGCCGATCCCTTGACGCTTGCCGACCGTCTCAGGCGAGGCCGCTGTGACGACGATGGCGATGACGATGATCGCGAGTGCGGCTCCGAACACGACCGCGGCGGGTGCTGCCGCGAACTGGATGGCGACGCCGGTCAGGACGACACCGATGCCGAGACCGGCGACGGATGCGATGCTCACGACCAGTGCCGCGACCTTCTTCTGCGCCGCTGGTGCGACCTCGGCGATGTAGGCGCTGAACGCGCTCGTGGCCGCTCCCGTCGCGAAGCCCTGCAGCGCCCTCGCGACGATGATGACGCCGATATCCGGGGCGAACAGGAACACCGCCATCGCGACCGCCTGGAGTGTGAGGGCCGCGATGAGTACCGGACGGCGACCGATTCGATCCGACAGGGAACCGATGACGAGGAGCGCGAGGAGGAGCGCGAAGGCGTAGATCGCGAACGCGACCGTCAGCTCGCTGTCGGGAAAATGCCAGTGCTGCTGGTAGACGACCAGCAGGGCGCTCGGTGCTCCCGCGGCGGCCATCACTGCCATGAACGCGATAGCCGATGTGACGAAGGCGACGACCGGCGGAA
The DNA here is from genome assembly GCF_040655075.1 of Actinoallomurus sp. NPDC050550. Lineage (NCBI taxonomy): Bacteria > Bacillati > Actinomycetota > Actinomycetes > Streptosporangiales > Thermomonosporaceae > Actinoallomurus > Actinoallomurus sp. NPDC050550. Next base: position 2,757 of record NZ_JBFAJC010000015.1, read on the forward strand.
CCGTTGGACGCGGCATGGAACCCCTATCCACTCGACGTAGGACCGAACCCGACTGGACGGCCCACTCAGTGTCGAGCGGTTGGAACGACACCCTCCAGTGGCAAGAATGCCAATATGTGCGAGGATTGCGCCACAGGGGATTGATCACCGCGAGCTGAGGAGATGGACGACGATGAGTTCGCACCGGGTGGTGGTGCTTGTGCTGGATGGGGCGCTCCCGCTCGACGTCGGCATCCCGACCCAGGTGTTCCATCCGCGTGACGGATTCCCGTACGAGCTGACAGTGTGCGGCGTCGCTGCGGGAACGGTGCCGTCCAGTGAGGGTTTCGGGTACGCGGTGCCCCAGGGTCTCGACGCGCTGATCGGGGCGGACACCATCATCGTCCCCGGCTACGCGCCGGTCGGCCGACCGATCCCGGCCGCAGTGCACGAAGCGCTTCGGAGGGCGCATGCAAGAGGAGCCCGCATCGCATCGATCTGCTACGGCGCGTTCGCCCTGGCCGACGCCGGTCTGCTGGAAGGGCGGCGCGCGACAACGCATTGGGACGCGGCGGAGATGTTGGCGCTGCGCCATCCGGACATCCTGGTGGAGCCCAATGTTCTGTTCGTCGATGAGGGTTCGGTCCTCACCTCAGCCGGTGTCGCGGCGGGCATCGACCTGTGCCTTCACATCGTCCGGCGCGACCTCGGCGTGAGCGTGGCGAACGACATCGCCCGCCGTCTGGTGACGGCGCCCTATCGGAGCGGCGGCCAGGCTCAGTACCTTCCCCGAAGCAGCCCGGCACCGCATGGCGATACGCTCGCGGCGACCCGAGAATGGGCGCTGACGCGCCTCCACGAACCGCTCGCAGTCACCGATCTCGCGACGCACGCGCGGATGTCGCTGCGCACCTTCATGCGCCGCTTCGCCGAGGAGACCGGCGACACGCCGCTGCAGTGGGTCCTGCGCGCTCGGGTCGACGCTGCCCGAGCGCTCCTGGAAACCACGAAGCTCCCGGTCGACCAGATCGCCGAGCGCGTCGGGCTGGGAACCGGATCCAACCTCCGCCTGCATTTTCGGAGAATCCTCGACGTGTCGCCGACCGAGTATCGGGCCGCGTTCTCCGACCGGACGATTCTGACTCCTTGAGCGGGAACTCCTAGATCCACGGCTACCGCACTTCCTTCTGGCAGTCGGGGCAGGGGCGCAGCTCGCGCGGGATGGCATGTTACGGTACTGAGTACCATTTGGAACTCGATACCGAGGGGTCTGTCATGGATAGCCGGACTATCGTGTTGACCGGAGTGACCCGCGGTTTCGGCCGCGAGTCCGTCGAGTTGCTGATCCGGGAACGGCCGCAGGACCACTACGTCGTGCTGGCTCGCCGGGGCGGCGAACGCCTCGCTGCGGAACTCGCCGAGGCCACCGGCGCTTCCGGGGTCACAGGCGTGGACTGTGACCTCGCTTCGCTCGCCGAGATCAGGCGGGCGGTGGAGGAGATTCTGCGTGGGCTCGACACCGGGTACCTCCCGCCGCTCGGTGGCTATCTCGGCAACGCCGGCCTGACGGTCACGACGACCGAGAAACGCACCACGGACGGGTACGAGATGACCTTCGGGGTCAATGTGCTGTCCCACTACCTGCTCGTCAGGGAGCTGCTGCCCCGGTTTACCGGTCCGGGCTGGATCGTGCTTACCTCGAGCGACTGCCACTTCGGGCAGTTCCGCTACACGCTCGGCGCCACGCCGCCGCCGCGCTGGGAGACGCCGGAACGACTGGCCACGCCTCGTGCCGGTGGAGCGCGGGAGGCCGGGCGGGCGTACGCGACCAGCAAACTCGGCGTCATCTACCTGACCCACGCGCTGGCCCGCCGCCTGCCCGAGAGCGTCGGCGTCTACTCCTACAACCCAGCGCTCGTCGCGGGCACCGATTTCTTCCGCCACGCCCCGGGGCCCGTGCGGGGCGTGCTCAACGGATTCTTCCAGCTTCAGCGATTCCTCGGCCGGGGCATGACGCCGCAGCAGGCGGGCGCCCGGCTCGCTGAGACGATCCTGACCGGGCTGACCGCCCGGACCGGGTCCTACCTCGATCGGGGCCGCAACGTCCCGTCGTCGCCAGAGTCGCACGACGAAGCCCGCGAGGAGGAGCTGTGGCGCGAGGCCGCCCGCCTCGTCGACGCCGACCGCCGGGCGGGCCGGGCGGATATCTTGGCCGAATGAGCACGAACAAGGTTCCGGTGGAGTCATTGCGGGACCGCAAACGCCGCCAGACCCGGGAACGGATCATCGAGACGGCCTTCGCGCTCTTCATGGAGCGGGGGTTCGATGTCGTCACCGTGGACGAGATCGCTCAGCGGGCCGAGATCGGCCGCACCACCTTCTTCCGCTACTTCGGCGACAAGCAGGAAGTCGTCTTCTCTACCGAGGACGACTTCCTGCGCGCGCTCACGGCGGCCATGCGCGATGCGCCCGCCGAGCCGCTCCAGGATCTCGCGCAGGCACTGGCCACATCTCGGCGGCTGCTGCTCGCGATCTGCGCCGAGGCCGCCCGCAACCCCGGCCACTACGCGGTTTACCACCGTCTGGTCAAGCAGCACCCCGAGCTCGAAGATCGGCACACCCGCAAGACCCGGCACTACGCCGACCTCCTCGAGAAACACCTGATCGACCATGGCACCCCGCCGGCCACCGCCGTCCTCGCCGCCCAGTTGACCCTCGCCTGCTACCAGGCGGCGTGGCGCCTCGGCAGCCACGACGCGATGGCGGTGCTCCGCGAGGCGAATGACGCCTTCGACCTCCTGCTGGGCGCCACCGTCGCATGACCGGCGGACCGGCCTTCGCTCAGCCGGGACATGCGCCGCACCTGCCGCCACCTGATCGCCGACCGCCTCGACATCACCGGTGCGCGCTGGGGCCTGCCCGGAGTCGAAGCCGTCCTCCGACTACGCGCCCTCGTCTCCAACGGCGACCTCGACGTCTACTGGCGCTTCCACGCCACCTGCGAGCACCAACGCCTCTACCCCGACCAGCAGAACTACCACCTCACCGCTTGATCGCGACCTTCACTCGAAACGAACCGCACCCAAAACCGATTGACCGGTGGGGCGTCGCGGCGATCTCATCGGCGGATGGTCAAGATGCATGCCGACGAGGTGGAGACCGACCCGGAGCTCATCCGGCGGCTGATCCGCGGGCAGTTCCCGCAGTGGGCGGACCTGCCGGTCGAGCGGCTCGCCTCCGGGGGGACCGTCAATGCCGTCTACCGGATCGGCGCCGACCTGACCGCCCGGCTCCCGCTCACCCCGGGAGGCGTGGAGTCACTGGAGTGGGAGCAGCGGTGGCTCCCGAGGCTCGCGCCCGTACTGCCGGTCACCATTCCGACCGTCGTCGGACGGGGGGAACCCGCCGAGGGATATCCGTTGCCCTGGTCCGTGCACCGGTGGATCGAAGGGGAGAACCCGGTCGAGGGCAGGGTCGCCGAACCCGAACTCCTGGCAAGTGATCTGGCGGCCTTCATCACGGCCATGCGGAAGGTCGAGCTCGGCGACGCGCCCGTCGCCTACCGCGGGGTCCCGCTGGCGACCGTCGATGCGGGGACGCGTGCGGCGATCGAGGAACTGAGCCGCACCGACGAGCCCTTCGACGCCAAGGCGGCGATCGCGGTCTGGGAGGAGTCGCTCGCCGCACCGCGCTGGACCGGCGCGCCGTGCTGGGTGCACTCCGACCTCATGCCGGGGAACCTGCTCGTCGCCGATGGACGGCTGGCCGCGGTCCTGGATTTCTCCACCGCCGGCCTCGGCGACCCGGCCTGCGATCTGATCGTCGCGTGGAACCTCCTGCCCCGATCGGCGAGGAAGGTGTTCCGGGACGCCGTCGACGCCGACGACGCGACCTGGGCGCGCGGCCGCGGCTGGGCCCTGTCGATGGCCGTCGGCCAGCTGCCGTACTACCGGCACACCAACCCGATCATGTCCGCCAACGCCCGCCACGTCATCCGCGAGGTCCTCGCCTGACCGAGCTCACTGAATGCTCGACTCCAGGGCACTGCCGGTCCGTCCGCGCCGGCGGTCCATCTCGCGCCACTCGGGCCGTAGTCCGGCCAGGTTGGTCGTGAGGAAGTACACGGCACCGCCGGCCAGCAGCACGGGCGCCAGCCCCCACGACGCCACCGCCGCCCCGCCGATCAGCCCGCCCAGCGGGATGCCGCCCCAGGCCAGCGAGTCGCCCAGTGCCCTGACCCGGCCAAGCAGGCGGCGCGGCACCCGCTCGAAGGAGATCGCCCCGATGATCGGGTTGAGGAAGCCGGCCGCGAAACCGGAGACGGCGAACACCGGGACGATCCACCACATCGGTGCGTTCGAGGCGAGGATGAGGAACGGCGGCGCGCCGGCGATCGCGAACGCGACGAAGAAGACCGGGCGGCGCCGCATGCGGTGGGCGATCGCCGCGGCGCACAGGCTCCCGGCGAGCGCCGTCACCGCGTGCGCGCTGTTGTTCAGGCCGATCGCGGCCGCTCCGTTACCGGAGTCCTTGGCCCACACGGGCAGGAACACCGTGATGAACGCCGCGTCCAGCAGGTTGGTGATCCCGACCATGATGACGATGGAGAGCAGGAGCGGCTCGCCGCGGAGGAAGGCGAGGCCCTCGCCGAAACTCCGCCAGTACCCCGGCTCCGCCTGAGCCGACCCCGCCTTCACCGTCGCGCCGCCCATGCCGCGTGGCAGCACGAGAGCGGTGATCACTGATCCGAGCGCGAAGCAGCAGGCGTTGAGGACGAGGCCGGTCAGCGGGCCCAGCAGTGCGACCAGCGCGCCTCCGGCCGCCGGACCGATGGTGGCGGCCAGCCGCTCGGTCGCTCCGGACAGGCCCGTGGCCCGCTCCGTCGCAACGTGGCTGCGCTCGGCCGCGTCCGGGATCATGACCTCCTTCGCCAGATCGCCTGGGCCGCGTGCCGCGCCGATCAGCGCTACCAGGGCCAGCAGCACCGGAAAGGTCAGCAGGCCCGAAGAGTGGAGCAGAGGAATGGCGCCGGCGGCGCTCGCGCTCACCAGGTCGGTGGTCCACGAGACGACCCTCGGGCCGGCCCGGTCCACCAGCGGTCCGGTTAACGTCTTGACCAGCACATAGGGCGTCATCTCACAGAACGCCACCAGCCCGGTCCGCGTGGCGCTGCCGGTCGTGACGAGCACGAACCACGGCAGCGCGATGGCCGAGACCCGGGTGCCGGTCAACGACACGGCGATCGCCGTGAGCAGCCCGCCCAACGGCCGCAGGGTCCGCTTCCCGGATACGCCGGCGACGTCCGGGACCTCCCCCGTCACGATTTCTCCATCGCCGGCTTCTCGGCGTCCGAGGTGCCGTGGGCTGTGGCGGTCGCGTCGAGCTCGGGCAGGGTATTAATGATCAGCGAGACCTGTTCGGCACCCGCCGGCGCTCCGGTCACCGTCTCGGGCGTCTCCCGTCGATACCGCTCGATGACCGCCTGCAGCTCCCTGCGCAGGGCGATGGCCTCGTCAGGGGTCAGCCGCAGCAGCCAGTCGCTCATACCGAAGGCATCCCGCCATGGCCGGGGCATCGTCTGTACGTCGTTGAGGGCCCGCTGAACCCGCAGCGTATTGGCGGCGGCGACGGATTGCAGGAAGGCGAACGCGGCTTCGGGTTCGCGCTCTGCCAGCTCCGGGTCATTGAACGACGTCGACTCGTGTACGGAGCGCCACCAGCGCTCTCTCGCGTTCCCGCGCTCGCGATCCTCCTCGACGAAACCCGCGGCACCGAGCTGGCGGAGGTGGTAGCTCGCCGTGCCGGAGTTGACACCCAACCGCTCGGCGAGCCGGGTGGCCGTCGAAGGCCCGTGCTTCCGTAGCAAGAGGAGCAACTCCACTCGCACGGGGTGCGCGATGGCGCGCAGTCCTCTCGCGTCCAGGACGGCGATGTTCTCTTCGCCCGGAGGGCGTCGCTGATCCCCGAAGTCCGTCATGATCTTCACCGTAAACCGCGAAGAAACCTTTGCAAAGAGTTCTTCGCGAAGAGTTCTTTGCGGTTCTGTCTACTCGGCAGGGCCGTGGCCGATCGTGTCCGAGGCCGCGCCGTGGATATGGGTAGGCCCTGGACCCGGAACGGAGCGGGGGTAGGCCACCATGACCTCGAAAGCCTCACCGGGGCGGATTACGGGACTGTCTTCCGTCCAGGGCGACCGCCCTCGTTCTGCCCTGTCCCGCCACACGGCAACTTTCCCGTCTGGGGAGCACCCCGCAGAACAAGGGACCTCGCCCGGCGGGGACATTCAGGCGTTTTGCCGGGTCTCGCTCCGGCCGCAGCCCGCCCCGCCCCGGGCAACCCACGGCACTAGTTCAGCCCGGCGATGAACTCGCTGAACAGACGGTTCGCCGAGTCGGACTCGAACAGGCGCTCCAGGTCCGCCCGGGCGAGCCGGTGCCGGAACTCACCTTCGTACGAGGCGTCCCCGGCGTTGTGCACCAATTCGGTCCACCACGCGGCGAACGCCTGGTAGTTCCACACATGACGAAGACACGTCGATGAGTAATCGTCGAGCAGGGTCGAATCGTGATTCTTGGTCTGGTAATGGATTACGGCGTTCGCGAACACCTCGGCGTCGTGCAGGGCCAGGTTCATTCCTTTCGCACTCATCGGAGGAACGATGTGGGCGGCGTCCCCGAGCAGGTATAGCCGGCCGTAGCTCATCGGGCTGTACACCACACTCCGAAGCGGCACCAGTTGCGTGCTGGTGATCCGGCCTCTGGTGGCCATGGGTTCACCGAAGCGGGTCTCGAGCTCGTCCCAGATGTGCTCGTCCGTCCACTGGGACATGGAGCTATCGAGCGGGCACTGCAAATAGAAGCGACTCGCGTGCGGACCACGAGCGAACTGTCCCGCGAATCCACGAGGGTGCAGCGCCATCATGGATTGATGATTGGCGGGAACCTCCGCCAAGACGGTCAGCCACGCGTACCCGTACTCGTGAGAATAACGCGTGAGACTCTCGCTGGGGATGGCCGCCCTGCTGACGCCACGGTCACCGTCGCAGCCGGCAACGAACTCGCAGCCGATCGCCCTCGTCGAGCCGGCGCCGTCTCGATAGCATACGCGTGGGCGGTCGTCGCCGGCGATGTTCTCCGACGAGACGTCGGCATCGAAGCGAAGGTCTCCGCCGTCGCTGATGAAGACGTCGATAAGATTTCGGACGAGGACCTGCTGGGGGCAGAAACGTCCGTCGCTGTGATCGTCCGATCCGAGCTCGAGTGGCCGCGTTTCGCCGTCGATCCGGAAGTTCATCACCGGCGTGACCGGGACACCTCCGATCACCCGGTCTTCGAGTCCCCACTCACGGAACATGCGTGCCGCCCGAGCGTCGATCACCCCGGCTCGCTGTCGCTGCTCGACGTACTCACGGCTGCGCTTCTCCAAAATGACACAATCGATCCCGCTGCATAGCAGGAAATTGCCGAGCGTTAGTCCGGCGACTCCCGCTCCCACGATTACCACGGTGGTGTTCTCGTCCACTTCGGACATCGAATCTGTCGGCATGCCCCCAATTTTCACGCGACACCAGAGTGGCGTACCACCAGCATTCAGACAAGCCATACCGGAAACCCGCCAGGACGCGTTGCTCCGACCGTTAGGCACTGAGCGGACGCCGCCGGTCAACGGTCTCCGCGACGAAGCTCCAGCTGATACCGCCCTGGCGTTTGGCCGACGATCGCCGTGAACGCCTCTATGAAGCTGGTCGGGTTGGCCCAACCCAACCGGGTGGCCGTATCGGTGACCGCATGCCCCTCGACCAACATGATGAGCGCGTGCTGGACACGCAGGAGGCTTCGCCACTGATGGAAGCTCATGCCCAGCTCGGTCTGGAACAGACGGCTCAAGGTCCGTTCGCTCGCCCCGACCGCCCGCCCGAACTCCGCCAACGTCAAGGGTGTCGCGGGATCGGCATGCAGAAGGTCGGTGACCGCACGAAGACGATCATCGGTCGGCTCCGGAAGATGCAGGGTCTCCCCGGGAACGTTGACGAGCTCGTCGACGACCACCCGTCGAAGCCGGTCCCGCGCGTCCGGTCGAAGCTCGCGACCGCCGGTGAGGACCAGCAGCGCTTCCCGCAGCAGCGGTGATACGGCGAGGACCGTCGGCTGGTCCGGCAACGAGGCGCACAGCGCCAGGGGGATCTCCACCACCCGGACCTCCGTCCGCCCGTACGCGCGGTGGTAGTGCTCGAAACCCGGCGGCGTCCACGCGGCACGGTTGGCCGGGGCGAGCCACGTGCCTCGCTCTGTCGTGGTGGTAAGGACGCCCGCTGAGGGATACAGCAACTGCCCGTCGGTGTGACGGTGCGGCGGAACGCCGTCTCCGTGCGCGAGCATCCCCCGCTTCACGTCGGCCGACCTGGCTGGTACTCGGCGTCCGGGCTGCCGCCGGGGGACCGCTCGTCCGCACCGGCTTCGGGTTCGCGTTCTGCCAGCTCCGGATCGTTGAACGTCGTGGACAGGTGTACTGAGCGCCACCAGCGCTCTCTCGCGTTCCCGCGCTCGTGCCGTACGGGGTGCGTGATGGCGCGCAGTCCGCTCAGCGCTTCGGGTCGGTCTTCTTCGGGGCCGGGGTGGTGCTCGGCGCGGTCACGCCCGGGAGCGGAAGGGCGGGCATCGAGGTCGTCGGGCTCGGTGTCGCCGGGGTGGACGTCGGCGGCTTCGGGGTCGGCGTCGCGGGGCGGGATGGGCTCGCGGGCGGGCGGCTCGCCGTCACCGACCCGGAGGGACGGGCGGGCGTGGCCGTGCCGGACGGCGAAGCGGACCCGGCCGTGGACGGGGCCGGTGTCGTACCGACGGGCGAGGATCCGCCGTTCAGCGGGGCGCTGCCCCCTGCCGAGGCCGTGGGACTGCTCGTGGACGTGGCCCGGTGCACGATCCGGGTGTGGTCGTCGACGGTGGAGGCTCCCCGGTCGGTGCCGGCCGGCCAGAGCACGATCGCCCCGATGACCGTCGCGGCGCACGCGGCGAGGGTGAGCGCCTCGGTGAGCACCGCGTGCCGGGCACGGGGCTTGCGGTGGTGCCGGGCCGGCGGCCCGGCGGGCCCGATCTTCGGCTGGGGACCGGTGTCCGCCTCGGCCGGGCCGAACAGGGTGTCCAGCGGGACGGGCAGGCCGTCGGCGTCGAACAGCAGCGCGCCGCCGGTCGCCCGCTCGGTGGCGGCGCAGGCGGCCAGCACCCGCTCGCGCAGCGACGCCGGCGGGTCGTCCGGCCGGATCACCAGCGCGTGGAGGCGGCCCTTCGCCAGCGCCGTCAGCAGCTCGTCGTCCGCCGCGGTGCCGGCCTCCAGGACGGCGATGACCGCCTGCTCGAGCCGGCGTCGGGCCATCCGGACCAGCTGCTCGGCGGTGTCGCGCGCCAGGCCGAGGATCCGCGCGAGATCCTCGGTCTCCAGGACGGCGGTCAGCGCGAGCGCCTCCCGGTGCTCAGGGCGCAGCCGGGCCAGCGCGCGCTCCAGCGGCGCCGCTTCCGGGGCCGCCTTGGGCGGCGCGTCGCGGCGTGCCCACTCCGCGCGCGCCAGTGCGTACAGCCATACGGGGAGCGACTCGTCGTCGGACGGCGGACCGGCCGGGTGACGGGCGGCGGCGACGAAGGCGTCCCGTACGGCGTCGACGGCCTCGTCGCCGACCATGCGGCGGCAGCAGGCGTACAGCAGCGCGCCGTGCTCGTCGTAGAGCAGGCCGAAGGCCTCCGGGTCACCGGCGCGCAACGCCTCCGTCAGGGACACCCGCTAACTCCGTTCTGGCAGCAGTTGGCTCGTTCCAGGTCAAGAGCAAGCTACCAGCGCGGCAAAAACCGACGCCAGGGGGACTTCCCCCCTACGCAACCTCGTCGAGGGGGCGGAGTTCGTCCGCGTAGCTGACCGAGACGCGGCGCATGACGCCGCCGTCGTCGATGGAGTACTGCCCGAGGCGCCAGAGCGGGGGCGAGTAGGCGTGGATGGACACGCTGCGGTCCGCCGACCCGACCAGGCGGTGGATGTGCTCGGGGCCGAAGGAGAAGGACGCGCCCTCCGCCACCTCCACCTCGACGTGCGCGCCGGCGATCCGGGGGTTGCACTCCTTGAGGGCGCCGTCGACGACCGCGACCGCGCCGGAGGAGATGTCGTGATCGTGCCAGCCCGTGTCGTTCTCCGGTGTCCAGCACAGCAGCCACACGTCGACGTACTCGTCCCGGTGCAGCGACACGTAATGGCGCTTGCCGTCGGGGAAGTCCACGAGTGCGCGCCAGGTCTCAGGGTTGGCGGCCAGGTCGTCGACGAGGCGGCGCAGCTCATGCCGGTCGAGGCTTCGTGTGGGCAGGGACTCGAAGGCCACGGGGGTCAGTCCTCTCCATTGAGTAGCCGATGCGGATTCGCGGTACGGATGGCGTGCTCGGCGGCGTCGCCGAGGCCGAAGTGGGCGGGGGACCGCGCGTACGGGAGGTCGGAGCCGCACACGATCGTGTCGATGCCGATCGCGCGGACCGTGGCGTCCACGGCGCGCGGCCCGTACGACGACGTCTCCACGAAGGCGTCCGGGTCGACCTGGCCGCGTCCGCCGCCGCGCGCGGCCAGGCGTTCGCCGTGCAGGGGAGCGAGCCCGGCGAGAAGCGCGAAGCACACGCGCAGGCCGGGATGGCGCGGCCGGCCGAACGCGCGGAAGGCGAACCAGGCGGCGTGCATCTGCTGGACGTACGGCACCAGCGCGGGCCACCACCCCGGCCCGTCCGTCACCGGCGCCGGCCCGGGGTGGATGAAGAGCGGCCGGCCGCGCTCCTCCAGCAGCGTCAGGAGCGGCCCGCACCGGTCGTAACCCGCCGCGTCGAGCAGTGCCGTCGCGGGCAGCTGCAGGCCGGTGAACCCCTGGTCGAGGAGCCGGGCGAGGGCGGTGGCGTCGATCTCGGCCAGGCCCGCGGAGGCCCACGCGCGGAACGGCTCGGGCAGCAGCAGCGCGTCCGCGTGGTGGGCGTCGAGCAGCGGGGCGCCCGCCTCGGGAGGCAGGAACTCGATGCCGAGCGGGGCGGACAGGGACGTCAGTGCGAGATCGACGCCGTCCTCCGCGAGGGTGGCGGTGCGGCGCGCGACGTCGTGATCGGCGGGGTCGACCTCGTACGGGGCCTCGCCGGGGAGGTGGAGCGTCCAGTGGTCGAGCCGGGGAGGGGCGGTACGCCTCCGGAGCGCGTCGACGAACGCCGGCCCCCAAAGGTGCTGGTGGACGTCGATCCGCACGCGGTCCTCCTGAGAGTCAAAGCTACTGAACCGTTTCACTGAACCGTATCAGTGTACCGGTTCAGTGGACCGTTTCACCCGCTCAGCGGTCACCATCCCGACACCTGGGGCTTTACGTAAGGAAAAACACATTTCGGATTATTGATGCGGTTCAGTAGGGAAAGCTCTCCGTTCGTCGCCGGAACGGAGGTGCGCGATGAGCCGCCTGACCATCGATGAGATCTACGAACACGTCAAGGGAGTGTGCTTCAAGACCGGGCCACCCGGGCTCGTCGGCGTGGAGACCGAGTGGTTCGTGATCGACCGGAACGCCCCGGCGCGGTGCGTTCCGCTGTCGCGTGTCCGGGCGGCGATGGAGGCGGCCGGGGCTCCGCCGGCCGGAAGCCGCATCACGTACGAACCCGGCGGGCAGCTCGAGCTCAGCTCGCCCCCGCGGCGCGGCGCCGCCGCCGCGTACGCCGCGATCGCGCGGGACATCGCCCACGTCGGCGCCCACCTGGCCGAGGAGGGCCTGGCCCTGGAGGGGCGTGGCACCGACGCCCGGCCCACGGAGTTCCAGGCGACCGGGGGCCGCTACCGGTGCATGCGGGAGTACTTCGGGGAGTTCGGCCTGCGCATGATGTGCGGCACCGCCTCGCTCCAGGTCTGCCTCGACATCGGCGCCGACGACAAGGACGCCGCCCGGCGATGGCGGCTCGCGCACGCGCTCGGACCCGTGCTGGTCGCGGCGTTCGCCAACTCGCCCGGCCCGTCCGGGCGGTCGAGCCGGCAGATCGTGTGGGAGACGCTCGACCAGGGGCGCACCGCGCCCGTCGGCGGCGACGACCCCGTCGAGGCGTGGACCCGCTACGCCCTCGACGCGCAGCTCATGCTGATCCGCGACGGCTGGGTGGCGGCGCCGGGGATGACCTTCCGCGAGTGGGCGGCCACGGGCAAGCCCGACGTCGGTGACCTGGCCTATCACCTGTCGACGCTGTTCCCGCCGGTCCGGCCGCAGGGCTGGCTCGAGCTGCGGATGATCGACGCGCTGCCGGAGCCGTACTGGCCGGTGCCCCTCGCCGTCGCGACCGCGCTGCTGGACGACCCGCTAGCGGCCGACGTCGCCGAGGAGGCCACCGAGCCCGCCCGGGACCGCTGGCGGCAGGCCGCGCGGGACGCCCTCACCGACCCGGTCCTGGCCCGCGCCGCGCGGCGCTGCTTCGAGGCCGCCCTGGACGCCCTGCCCCGGCTCGGCGCCGACACGCTCGTTCCGCCGGTCGAGGCGTACGCCCGCCGCTTCGTCGAACGCGGCCGCTGCCCGGCCGACGAGGAGGCCGAGCGACGGGCCGGCGCCGAGCGACGGGTCGACGTCGAGCGGCGGGCCGACGCTGAGGGACCCGCCGACCGGATCGGCGGCGAGCGAGCCGCTGACCGGATCGGTGGTGAGCGACCCGCCGACCGGCCGGATGACGAGCGAGCCGCTGACCGGGTCAACGGCGAGCGGACCGTTGACCGGGCCGTCGGGCGTCCGCCCGCGAGGCCCGACGCGTACCCGGCCGTGCCGGGCGTCCCCGCCGGACCGCCCGCCACGACCGCCGAGGAGGAACCCACGTGGACCTGAAGGAACGGATCGCGACCGAGCTGATCGCCGCGCGCGAGCGCAGCGTCGGGCTCACGCTCGACGCGCTCGACGAGCCGGACCTGGTGACGCAGGTCTCGCCGCTGATGTCCCCGCTGGTCTGGGACCTGGCGCACATCGGCAACTACGAGGAACTGTGGCTGCTGCGCGCGGCGGCGGGCCAGGAGGCGATGCGCCCGGAGATCGACGACCTGTACGACGCGTTCGAGCACCCGCGCGCCGAACGGCCGAAGCTGCCGCTGCTCACGCCGGCCGAGAGCCGCGCCTACATCGACACGGTGCGGAACAAGGTCCTCGACTCGCTGGAGAAGGCGCCGCTGAGCGGCGGCCGGCTCACCGAGGGCGGCTTCGTCTACGGCATGGTCATCCAGCACGAGCACCAGCACGACGAGACGATGCTCGCCACGCACCAGCTCCGCAAGGACGGCCCCGCCCTGCTGGACCCGTCCCCGGCGGAGCCTCCGGCGGGCGACGTCGCCCTGGCCGGGAGGGAGGTGCTGGTCGAGGCGGGCCCGTTCGTCATGGGGACGTCCGACGACCCGTGGGCGTACGACAACGAGCGCGGCGCGCACACGGTCGACCTGCCCGCCTTCTTCATCGACGTCACGCCCGTGTCCAACGCCGCGTACCTCGCGTTCATGGAGAACGGCGGGTACGACGACCCGCGCTGGTGGCACCCCGACGGCTGGGACTGGCGCATGCGGTCCGAGAAGCGCGCGCCGGCGTTCTGGCGGCGGGAGGGCGGCCAGTGGGTGCGCCGCAGGTTCGGCCGGACCGAGCCGGTGCCGCCGGAAGAGCCGGTGCAGCACGTGTGCTGGTACGAGGCCGACGCGTACGCCCGCTGGGCGGGTAAGCGGCTGCCCACCGAGGCCGAGTGGGAGAAGGCGGCGAGCTGGGACCCGGCCGCCGACCGCAAGCGCCGCCTCCCCTGGGGGGACGAGGGTGAGCACGCGAACCTCGGGCAGCGGATGATGCGGCCGGCCCCGGTCGGCTCGTACCCCGAGGGCGCGTCGGCGTACGGCGTGCGGCAGCTGCTCGGGGACGTGTGGGAGTGGACGTCGAGCGACTTCCGCGGCTACCCCGGGTTCCGCGTCTTCCCGTACAAGGAGTACTCCGAGGTGTTCTTCGGCACCGACTACAAGGTGCTGCGCGGCGGCTCCTGGGCCACGCACCCGATGGCCTGCCGGACGACGTTCCGCAACTGGGACTATCCGATCCGCCGGCAGATCTTCGCCGGGTTCCGCTGCGCGAGGGACGTCTGATGTGCCGTCACCTCGCCTATCTCGGCCCACCGCGTACCCTGCACGAGCTGCTGTACGCCCCGGAGTTCTCCCTGGAGCGGCAGTCGTACGCGCCGCGCATGAACGGCACCTGCATCCTGAACGCCGACGGGTTCGGCGCCGGCTGGTACGACCCGGCCCGTGACCGGCCCGTGCGGTACCGCCGGTCCCAGCCGATGTGGACGGACGTGTCGTTCGCCGACGTCGCCGAGGTCGTCCGGAGCGGCTGCGCGGTCGCCGCGGTCCGCTCGGCGACGGTCGGCTTCCCGGTGGACGAGTCGTGCGCCCAGCCGTTCACCGACTCCGAGCGGCTGTTCAGCCACAACGGGCGGATCGAGGGGTTCGCCGGGGTCGAGGCGAAGCTGCGGGAGCTCGCCGGCGACCTGGCGCCGATCCCGGACGCCCGCGCCCCGGTGGACTCGGCCCTGATCTTCGCGCTGGCCGCCGGGCGGTGGCGCGCCGGCGGAACCCTCGCGGAGGGGCTCGCGCACGCCGTGGAGGTCACCGCCGCGCTGGCCCCGGGCCGCTACAACCTCCTCGCCGCCGACGGGCGCACGCTGGCCGCCACCGCCTGGGGCGACACGCTGTTCGTCCGGCGAGGCGAGGGGGCGGTGATCGCCTCCGAGCCGTACGACGACGCGCCCGGATGGGAGGAGGTGCCCGACCGCTCCCTGGTGACGGTCGATCACCTGGGGGTGCACGTGAGCCCGCTGTGAACCACACGGACGACGACGGACACGAGAACAATCGGGAGGCATCGTGGATCGCTTTCTCACCCCCGACGACCTGGGGAAGGCGCTGCGCCGGGACGTCGCCGACGGCCTGGGCGCCAGACCGAAGACCCTGCCCGCCAAGTGGTTCTACGACGAGCGCGGCAGCGAGCTGTTCGAGGAGATCACCCGGCTGGAGGAGTACTACCCGACCCGCCGCGAACGCGCGATCCTCGCCGCGCGGGCGCCCGAGATCGCCGAGGCGACCGGGGCGCGCACGCTCATGGAGCTGGGGGCCGGGTCGGGGGAGAAGACCCGGATGCTGCTCGACGCCCTGTCCGGCACCCTGCAGACGTACGTGCCCGTCGACGTCAGTGGCGACTTCCTCGCCCGCGCGGCCGGACAGATCGCCGCGGACCACCCCGGGCTGGCGGTGCATCCGGTCGTGGCCGACTACGAGCGGCACCTCGCCCTGCTGCCCGACGGGGAGCGTCGCCTGATCGTGTTCCTCGGCGGGACGATCGGCAACATGACCCCGGCCGAGCGGGTGTCGTTCCTCAGCGCGCTGCGCGCGACGATGGGCGACGAGGACGCGCTGCTGGTCGGCGCGGACCTGGTCAAGGACGAGAAGCGGCTGGTCCGCGCGTACGACGACGCCCGGGGGATCACCGCCGAGTTCAACCGGAACGTCCTCAACGTGATCAACCGGGAGCTCGGCGCGGACTTCGTCCCGCAGCGCTTCGCGCACGTCGCCCTGTGGAACCCGGGTGACGAGTGGATCGAGATGCGGCTGCGCTCACTGGAACGGCAGGTCGTCCAGGTGCCGGCGATCGACCTGGAGGTGGAGTTCGCGGAGGGAGAGGAGGTGCGTACGGAGATATCCGCGAAATTCCGCCGGGAACGCCTGGATGCCGAGGCCGGAGCGGCAGGAATGGCGATCGACCGATTCTGGACGGACGCGGACGGCGATTTCGCCCTCACTCTTGTCAGACCCGCTCTATAGGGTTGGAGCGTGGCGCAGCAGCAGCGCAAGCGAGCGACCATCCGCGAGGTGGCGAAGGCGACGGGGCTTTCGCCGGCCGCGGTCTCCTACGCGTTGCGCGGGATTCAGACGTCGGAGGAGACGCAGCAGCGGGTCCGGGAGGCCGCCCGTGAGCTGGGCTACGAGGCGCATCCCATCGCCCGGGCCCTGGCCAGCGGGCGCACCGGCATGGTGGGCCTGCTCTGCGGCTCCCTCGAGGACCTGTGGCAGCAGGCCCTGGCCGTCGGCATCGGCCGCGCGCTGTTCGCCCGCGACCGCTACGCCATCATCCTCGACGCGGCGGGCGACCCCGAGCGGGAGGTGACGCTCGCCCGGCAGCTGCGCGACCAGCGCGTCGACGGCCTGATCGTGCAGCCGGTCGACCCGGCCGCCGAGGTCTGGGCCGAGCTGGGGGAGAGCCTGCCGGTCGTGTCCGTCGGCGACTCGCTGCGCGGCGGGCACGCGTACGGCGAGGTGGTGTTCGACAACCGCGCCGGCGTCACGCTCGCCCTGGAGCACCTGCATCAGCTCGGGCACCGGCGCGTCGCCGTGCTCACGCCCACGCGCGCCAGCACCCCCGACCGCCCCGCCGACGTGCACGTCCACGCCGAGGCCGAGCGCATCGGGATCCAGGTCGACGTCGTCACCTCGCCGCAGGACCTGCCGGGCGCGACGGAGACGGCCCTGACGATGCTCGCCGGGCCGGACCGGCCGAGCGCGCTGTTCTGCTTCTCCGACTCGATCGCCTACGGCGTCTACGCCGCGACCCGTGCGCTCGGCCTCGCGGTGCCCGGCGACGTGTCGGTCGCCGGGTTCGACAACCATCCGATGTCGGCGTTGCTCACCCCGCCCCTCACCAGCGTCGACTGGGACATCGACGACATCGTCCACTCGGCCGTCCGGGTGATCGTCGGCGGCATCGACGGCAAGCCGCGCCGTCGCCGCATCGTCTGCGAGCCGAGCCTCCTCCCACGCGAATCGACCGGGAAATGCCCTCAGTAGGAGCCGTACGGCGCGATCCGGGCCAGCAGGTCGGCGGCGGTGGCGATGTCGGTGTCGAGCGGCCGGTCCTCGACCGCCGGGTCGAGCGCGTCGGCCGCCTGGGCGTACACCTCGCCGATCCGGCCCGGCGGGACGCGGTCCTGCATGCGCAGCGCGCGCACGGCGGCGACGAGCTCGCAGGCGAGCGCGGTGCGGAACGCCGTGATGACGTCCGTGGTGGCCCGCGCCGACTGGGTGGAGAAGCCCGCGTGCTCCTCGACGCCCCGCGACAGCACGGCGCTGCCGAGCGCCGCCGGGGCGGCGAGCCGCCGGATGTCGGCGATGGCCGAGTGCGCGACGTACTCCAGGATCATGATTCCCGAGCCGGGCTCGCCGGGCGCGGCCTGGAAGGCATCCAGCCCGGTGAAGGCGGGCTCCACCAGCGTTCCGAGGCGGGCCGCCGACAGCGCCGCCGTCTGGAAGATCGCGGCCCGTACGGCGTCGAGCGCCAGGCCCACGTACGCCGTGTGGAAGTTGCCGTTGTGCCAGACCGTGCGGTTCGCCACGTCGACGAGGGGGTTCTCGGCCGCGGCGTTGATCTCCCGCGTGATGATGCCCTCGGCGTGCTCGGTGACGTCCACGGCGGGGCCGTGCACCTGGGGGAACGCCCGGTAGCCGTACGGATCCTGGATGCGGGCCGGGGCGACCTCGTGGACCAGCCCGCGCATCGCCTCGGCGACCCGGCGCTGGCCGGGGTGCGGGCACGCCTCGTGCACGGGCACGGCGAAGGCCTCGAGGGAGCCGCGCACGGCCAGCAGCGACAGCCCGGCCACCGGTATCGCCGCCCGCAGCAGCTCGGTGACGTCCCGGCAGGCGAGCGCGGACTCGCCGAGCGTCGCGGCGTTCGAGCTGATGAAGGCCAGGGCGTCGGACGGGCGCAGCGGGAAGCGCGGCCCGGCCGCCCCGCCCTGCCAGGGGCGTTCGCCGATGAGGCACAGGGCGGTCGCGGCGAGCGCGGTCAGGTCGCCGGTCCCGATCGCGCCGTACACCGGGATCGGCGGGATCGCCCAGCGGTTGATCGCGTCCGCCAGTGCGCCGAGCACGCCCGGATCGACGCCGGAGCCGCCCGCGGCGATCTGGTTGAGGCGCACGACGAGCATGGCCCGGACGGTCTCGGCGGGCAGCAGCGGCCCGGCCCCGCCGGCGTGGCTGCGCAGCAGGCGCAGGCCGTGCGCGTCGTCATCCTCGATCGCGACGTTCCGATTGGCGCCCACGCCGGTGGTGCGGCCGTAGACCGGCTGCCGGTTCGCCACGTCGCGGGCGACATCCCAGGCCTGCCGGGCCCGCTCGACAGCTTGTGGCGAAACCGTGACCAACGCGCTGCTTCTGGCGACAAGCCCCACGATGTCGCAGGTCAGACCGCTTCCGTTGAGGTCCACGGCCGTCTGGTTCATCGTTGAAACCTTACGACAAGGGAATAAGCCACTATTTTGACCTTTAATCTCGGATAGATGAGAGGCTGCGCCACCCGTGATCGAAACGGACCGTGTCCTTCGGCGGCACCTCGACGCCACCGGGCGCGGGACAGGGTCTCTGTCCCGGCCGCGTTGGCACGCGCCCGGAGCGCGGTGTTCCGGATGATAGGCGGTGGTTTTTCGGTCACCGCGGCGAAGACGGGTCCCCGGTGCCCGGGCCCATCGTCCGCCGGGCCTCCAGTGAGCGGATTCGGCCTCCCCAACATGCCGGTTACGCTGCTAAAACGCACTTGTCGCGCCTTTCAGCGAGCCTCTGTCAAGAGTCTCGCATCTCAGACAAAAGCGAGATCGGCCGGGTGTTGTGACAGCCGTCGGTCGAGTCCAATAAGGAACCCATACGGCCAGGTCACGCGTCGACGTCGGGGCGGGTCGCGCACGTTGCAGGCAAGGGAGAGCCAGCCTTGATCAAATTCGACGGCGTCTCGAAACGGTACGCCGACGGCACGGTGGCCGTCGACGACCTCACGCTCGAAATACCCACCGGCCAGATCACGGTCTTCGTGGGCCCGTCCGGCTGCGGCAAGACCACGACGCTGCGGATGATCAACCGTCTGATCGAGCCGACCGGCGGCACCATCACGATCGACGGCGAGGACGTCCGCACCCAGGACCCGGCCCGCCTGCGCCGCGGCATCGGCTACGTCATCCAGCACGCCGGCCTGTTCCCGCACCGGACGATCGTCGACAACATCGCGACCGTGCCCTACCTGCTCGGCTGGGACAAGAAGAAGGCCCGGGCGACGGCCATGGAGCTGATGGAGCGCGTCGGCCTCGACACGAAGATGGCCAAGCGCTACCCCTTCCAGCTGTCCGGCGGCCAGCAGCAGCGCGTCGGCGTCGCCCGAGCGCTCGCCGCCGACCCCCCGGTCATGCTGATGGACGAGCCGTTCAGCGCCGTCGACCCGATCGTGCGCAACAGCCTGCAGGACGAGTTCATCCGGCTGCAGTCCGAGCTGCGCAAGACCATCGCGTTCGTCACCCACGACATCGACGAGGCGGTCAAGCTCGGGCACACCGTCGCGGTGTTCAAGGTCGGCGGCGTCCTCGCCCAGCACTCCACGCCCGACGAGCTGCTGGGCCACCCGGCCGACGCCTTCGTCAAGGAGTTCCTCGGCGGGGAGAAGGGGCTCAAGCGGCTGCGTTTCAACCGCGAGCTCGACCTGCGCGACGAGCCGGGCGTCGGGGCGGCGGAGCGATGATCCTCAGCGCCGCGGCGGACGGCGAGCCTTTCATCCGCTGGGACTGGATCGGCAACCACGCCGGCCAGCTCACCGACCTGACCGTGCACCATCTCAAGCTCGCTCTGCTGCCGATCCTGTTCGGGCTCGTGATCGCGATCCCGCTCGGCGTCATGTGCGTGCGGTGGCGCTGGCTCTACCCGCCGACGCTGGGCATCGCCAACATCCTGTACGGCGCGCCGTCGCTCGCGTTCTTCATGCTGCTCATCCCGTACTTCGGGATCGGTTCCGGTGGCAAGGCCGACTTCACGATCATCGTGCCGATGACGTTGTTCTCCCTGTCGGTCCTCGTGCCGAACGTCGTCGACGGGCTCCGTTCGGTCCCCGACCCGGTCCGCCAGGCGGCCACCGCCATGGGCTTCGGCACGCTGCGGCGGCTCGTCCAGGTCGAGCTGCCGATCGCGGTCCCGGTCGTCATCGCGGGCGCGCGGGTCGCCACCGTCGCCTCGATCAGCCTCGTCAGCGTCGGCGTGCTCATCGGCAACGGCGGCCTCGGGCAGCTGTTCATCGACGGGTACTCCCGTGACTTCACCACGCCTCTCGTCGTCTCCTGCGTGCTGATCATCGGCCTCGCCCTGGTCAGCGACGGCGTGCTCGTCGCCGCGCAGCGCCTGCTCACGCCCTGGGCCCGGAGGAGGACCCGATGAACCTCGCCGACCAGATCAGGGCCGCCTGGACCTGGCTCACCGCCTCCGCGAACTGGAGCGGTGGCGACGGGATCCCGCACCGGCTGCTCGAACACCTCGGGTACAGCGCACTGGCCCTGCTCATCGCCGCCCTCATCGCGCTCCCGCTCGGCGCGCTCGTCGGCCACACCGGACGCGGCGGGTTCGTCGTCGTCACCGTCGCCAACTTCGCGCGGGCCGTCCCCACCCTCGGGCTGGTCCTGCTCGTCGTGACGGTGACCTCGATCGGCCTGACCCCGGTGATCGTCCCGTTGATCGCGCTGGCGACACCGCCGATCCTCGTCAACACGTACGAGGGCGTCCGCGGCGTTGACCCCGACATCAAGGACGCCGCCCGGGGGATGGGCATGACCGGCACGGGGATCCTGCTCAAGGCCGAGGTGCCGGTGGCGCTGCCGCTCATCCTCCTCGGCCTGCGCACCGCCGCCATCCAGGTCGTCGCGACCGCCACCATCGCCGCGTACGCCGGCATCGGAGGCCTCGGCCGCTACATCGTCGACGGCCTCTCCCGGAAGGACTACCCGTCGGTCGTCGGCGGTTCCGTGCTCGTGGTCCTCCTGGCCGTCGCCGTCCAGGTCGCCTTCGCCGGCATCCGGCGGGCTGTCGTGTCCCGCGGCCTGCGCAACCAAGCCTGAGCTCATGATTCACAGGGAAGGAACCATCATGATCCGCATTGTCCGTGGGGCCGCCGTCGGCGTGGCCGTCGCACTGGCCCTCACCGCCTGCGGAGGCAGCGGTGACAAGAGCGGCGGCAACCCGCTCGATCAGAAGAGCGCCGGTGGCGGCGGCTCGGGAGGCGTCGTCGTCGGATCGGCCAACTTCCCCGAGAGCCAGCTGCTCGGCGAGGTCTACGCCCAGGCCCTCGAGGCCAAGGGCGTCAAGGTCACCAAGAAGTTCAACATCGGCAGCCGCGAGATCTACTACGACCAGGTCAAGTCCGGCGCCATCACCGTGATGCCGGAGTACAACGGCGCGCTGCTGACCACATCGGTCGACAAGACCAGCAAGGCCGTGACGACCGACGAGGTGAACGCCGGGCTGAAGGCGAAGCTGCCCGCTTCGCTGGAGATCCTCGACGCCTCCAAGGCCGAGGACAAGGACTCGGTGACGGTCAACTCCCAGACCGCCGCCAAGTACCACCTCAAGTCGATCGCCGACCTCAAGCCGGTCGCCGGGCAGCTCACGATCGCCGGCCCGTCGGAGTTCAAGACCCGCGAGCAGGGACTGGTCGGGCTGGAGAGCAAGTACGGGCTGAAGTTCAAGAAGTTCCAGCCGTTCGACGCCAACGCGCAGACGACGCTGGTCAAGCTGCTGAAGAACGACAGCATCCAGGCCGCCGACCTGTTCACCACCGACCCGACGATCGCGGCCAACAAGTTCGTCGTGCTGGAGGACCCCCAGAACGTCTTCAGCGCGCAGAACGTCGTGCCGCTGGTCTACAAGGCCAACCTGAACGACACCGGCCGCACCGCCCTCAACGCGGTGTCGGCCAAGCTCACCACCGCCGACCTGCTCGCCATGATGACCAAGGTCGTCGGCGACAAGCAGGACCCGAGCGCCGTCGCCAAGGACTGGCTCAAGCAGGCCGGCCTCGGCGGCTGACCCGTCGCCGATCACGTACCGTGGCCCCTCGGCGATCGCCGAGGGGCCACGGTAGGTCCGGAAGGGAGTGTGCGGTGAGCGCACGAGAACTGGCGCAGTGGACCAGGGCGCGGCTCGGCCCGTGCGGGCCGCCGCTCGACCTGCTCACCGCCCGCTTCGACAGGCACGTCTACGCCCCGCACGCGCACGACGAATTCACCGTCGGCGTCTGCGTCGGCGGCGCGGAGTCCATCGACTACCGCGGCGGCCGCATCCGCACGGGCGCGGGCTCCGTCATCGTCCTCGAGCCAGGAGAGATGCACACCGGCGGTCCCGCCACGCCCATCACCGGCTACGCCTACCTCGCGCTGTACGCCGACCCCGCCCTGCTCACCGACGGCACCCGCGGCGGCCTCCCGCACTTTCGCGAACCGCTCCTCGACGACCCCGAACTCGCCGAAGCCCTGCGCGCCGCGCACGTCGACATCGTTCGCTGCCCCGACCCTTTCGAGGTGGAGTGCCGCCTCCCCTGGCTGCTGACCGCCCTCGCCCGCCGGCACTCCACCGCCCGCCCGGCGAGCGACACGGTCCCGGGCGCCGCCCGGATCGCCCGCACCGTCCGCGACCGCCTCGCCGACGACCTCACCGCCCCGCCCTCGCTCGCCGGCCTCGCCGCCGAGCTGGGCCTGTCCCGCTACCAGCTCCTACGCGCCTTCCGCACGGCGACGGGGGTGCCCCCGTACGCGTGGCTCGCGCAGTACCGGGTGACCAGGGCCCGCGCGCTCCTGGAGTCCGGACTGCGACCCGCCGAGGTGGCCGCACTCGTCGGCTTCGCCGATCAGGCGCACCTCACCCGGTGGTTCCGGCGGGTACTGGGGGTCACCCCGGCGGCGTACCGCACCAGCGTGGCTAAAGCGGCATAGCGCAGCAGCGTGTGGCGGGCCTGTCAACAGGAGCCATGCGCATCACCGATGCCAGCGCTGGCCGGTGTAGTTCCCGCAGGGGTTGGTCACCAGGGCGACGTAGTTGGCGGGAGGCCCGTCCGTGTCCAGGCACAGACCGCTGGTGAGGTTGGTGAACTGGCCGGTGCCGGGGTTGTAGCGCCACTGCTGGCCGCTGTAGTTCCCGCACGGGTTCAGTACGGCGTTGACTCCTCTGGCGGGGGCTCCGGCCGTGTCGAGGCACAGGCCGCTGGGCGGGTTGACGAGGTGATAGGTGCTCTGGTCGTAGCTCCAGCGCTGGCCGCTGTAGTTCCCACAGTCACGGACTTGCACGTGGACACCGGAGCCCTGCGGGCCGTCGGTGTCGATGCACAGTCCGCTGGCGGTGTTGGTGATCGGGCCCCGGTCCGGAGTGGGTGATTGCGTGCTGGGCTGCGGGTCGGGTGCGGACGAGGTGGCCGGCTCGGGGCTCGTGGGTGATGCCGAGGGTGTGGCGCTGATGGCGGGCGAGGTCGCCGTCGTGGCCAGGCCGCTGTTTCCCACTCCGGTATTTCCGTTGGATGCGGCCAGGGCCAGCGCGACGGCGCTGCCCGCGACGAGCACGACCGCGCCCAGACCCGCGTACGGGGCGAGTCGCCGGGCACCGTGAGAGTCGAACCGTGTTGTCAGCCGGCGGGTGCGAAATTGCCCTTCCTGAGGTGGAGGAGACGGCGAGCCGGTGAGCTCGGAGAGCACCTGGGGAACGGACGGTCGGGCGGCGGGATCCTTGGCGAGGGCACGGGCGACGAGTCGGCGAAGGTGCGCCTCAAGGCCGTCCAGATCAGGCTCGGCGTGCTGGACCCGGTCGTTGGTCTCGGCGCCGCCGGCACCGGCGAAGGGAGGACGGCCCGTGCCCGCGTAGGCGACGACAGCGCCCCAGCAGAACACGTCGGCGGCCGGGAGCGGCCGGCCACCGGCCAACAGCTCAGGTGCGATGTAGCCGGGGGTGCCGATGACCGTCCCTGAACGCGTCAACTGCCCGGTGGCGTCCAGAGCGCGGGCGATTCCGAAATCGATGACCCGCGGAC
Organism: Actinoallomurus sp. NPDC050550; assembly: GCF_040655075.1. Lineage (NCBI taxonomy): Bacteria > Bacillati > Actinomycetota > Actinomycetes > Streptosporangiales > Thermomonosporaceae > Actinoallomurus > Actinoallomurus sp. NPDC050550. Next base: position 26,644 of record NZ_JBFAJC010000015.1, read on the forward strand.
CGAACGGTGACAGCAGCACGTTGGAGGGTTTGAGGTCCCGATGGATCAACCTGGCCTCGTGGATGGCGGTCAGGGCCGTCGCGATACCGACCGCGAGCGCGTCGAGATCGGCTCCGCGCAGCGGGCCGTGGGCGGACACCGCCTCCTGCACGGTCGGGCCGTCGATGAAGTCGGTGGCCACCCACAGCGGGTCCTGGTCAAGACCGGCGTCCAGGACCGGCGCCGTGCAGAACCGCCGCACCCGCCGCGCCGCCTCCACCTCCTGCCGGAACCGCTCGCGGAACTCAGGCTCGCGCGCCAGTTCGGCGTTGATGACCTTCACCGCGACACGCCGTCCGTCGCTGTCTTCGGCAAGCCACACTGTCCCCATTCCGCCGCGGCCCAGCCGGCGAACAACGCGGTACCGCCCGATCATCTCGACCACGCCAGAAGCATGACAGACAAACACTCGTGTCTGACAGCTCAGCCGTTCCCTTTGGAGACGACAACGATCGTTTGTGGTCGCTGTGTGCTGCTTCGTGGCCCGATGCTGTGCGAGTGCTCAGTGAAGGACGGTGAGCAGGCCCTCGACGCCGCGTTGGAATGCGGCGCCGACGCTCTCGACGCCGTCGAGGTGGGCGCCGGTCATGGCTCCGTCGCGCATCATGACGAAGTGTCTTGCGGCGTGCTCTGGTTTGCCGCGCCGCGGTGAGGCCCCGAAGACCTGCGCGAACAGCTCCGTGAGCGTGGTCACGTACCAGGCTCGGTGATCGAGGACCACCTGGCGCACCGGGTCGCTGGGGTCGGGGTACTCGTTTGCGGCATTGAGGAAGGCGCACCCGCGGAATTCTGGTTTGGCCAGGTCGTCGGCGACGGCGGTGCCGATCGTGCGCAGCGCGTCGGCCGGTGACGGCGCGGCTTCGATGGCGGCCTGCGTGTCGGCGCGGATGTGGGCGTCGACGCCGCGCAGGTAGGCGAGCACGAGGTCTTCCTTCGAGGGGAAGTGTCGGTAGAACGTCGCTCGCGTGGCCGGGGCCTCGGCGAGGATCCGCTCGACCCCGACCGCACGGATCCCCTCGCGGTAGAACAGCGCGCTGGCCGTGGACAGCAGCCGTTCCCGGGCCTCGGACCGCCCCTGCCTCCCCGAGCTGCTCTTCTGGCCGTCGGGCGCGGAGCGGATCGGTGTCGCCATGAACCGACCGTAGCAGAAAGAACGATCGGTCTTGCAATCACCGGCAACGTCTGCCAAGCTCTTGCGCTGCAAGAGAGAACGGTCTTTCTACCTGGAGGCGCCATGCCGAGCCGAGGCGCGACCAGCACGATCCACCCGAATGAAGGGAATCCGTCATGACCACCGCCACCGCCCCGGCTGCGACGGGTGTCGCACCGACACTTCGGCGCCTCTACTTCGTGCGTTTCGGGTTCGCCCTCGTCTGGGCGATCCTGCTGTTCCCGACCGCGTCCAGCATCAACCCGCTGACCGCGGTGCTGCTCGTGCTGTACCCGGTGTTCGACGTGGCCGCCGCCGTCGTCGATGCCCGCTCCGCGCGGGTCGACGTGGCCGGCGGATCCGCGAACGCGTCCGCCCCAGGTCTCTACGTCAACATCGCGATCAGCACCCTCGCCGCCGTCGGACTCGCCGTCGCCCTGACCTCCGGAATCCCGGCCGTCCTGCGAGTCTGGGGGCCGTGGGCCGTCGTGGCCGGCATAGTGCAGCTCGTGGTGGCCATCCGGCGGCGCCGACTGGGGGGACAGTGGGCGATGATCGCCAGCGGGGCCATCTCCGTGCTGGCCGGCGTGTCGTTCTTCCTCATGGCGTCGAGCGCGGGAGCTTCTTTGGCCAATGTGGGCGGCTACGCCCTGCTCGGCGGCGTCTTCTTCCTCGTCTCCGCGCTGCGCCTCGGACGGAAAGTCCGCCAGAGCACCAGTGGGAGAAACTGACATGACCGACCACACCACGGGGTGCGCGGCCGGCCCCGCAACCGCTGGGCCCGCCGCACACGTCCGCGCGTTCGCCGTCATCCTCAGCCGCTGACAACAGCCACTCACAGTCACCGCTTCACGGACTTTGCGCCAGATCCGCTACACGCGGACGAAACCACACCGGCGTGGCAAGGGTTGCGTAGGCGCAGCAGCGTGGGCAAGGGCGGCACGGCCGCAACAGCGTTCAAGACGGCGCCCGCCGGCCCGGCCGATACTCGCCGCATGACTGCACGCGGTTGGCTCCTCTTCTCCCTGATGGGAGTGGTCTGGGGCGTCCCCTATCTGATGATCAAGGTGGCGGTGGACGCGGTGTCCCCGTTCACGGTGGTGTTCACGCGCTGCGCGCTCGGTGCCGTACTGCTGCTGCCTTTCGCGCTGCGGCAGGGCGGCCTCGGCCGCGCCGTACGGGCGCACTGGCGTCCCCTGCTGGCCTTCGCGTGCATCGAGATCATCGTCCCCTGGTTCACCCTCAGCGACGCCGAGCGGCACCTGTCCAGCTCCACGGCGGGCCTGCTGATCGCGGGCGTGCCGATCGTCGGAGTCGCCGTGGCCCGCTTCTTCGGCGACACGGACCGGCTCGGGCCCCGGCGGGCGGCCGGCCTGACGGTGGGCCTCGTGGGGGTCGCGGTTCTCACCGCACCACATCTGACCGGCGGCGACGCCCGCTCTCTCGGCGAGGTGCTGCTGACCGTGCTGGGGTACGCCACGGCCCCGCTGATCGCCGTCCGGCACCTGAAGAACGTCACCTCGCTCCAGCTCACGGCCGCCTGCCTGACCCTGGCCGCCCTGGTCTACGCACCTGCGGCCGCCGTCACCGCTCCGTCCGCCATGCCGTCCGCCGAGGTCCTGGCCGCCCTCGCCGGTCTCGGCGTCGTGTGCACCGCGGTCGCCTTCGTGGCCTTTCTGGAGCTGATCAAGGAGGCGGGTCCGGCCCGTGCCACCGTGATCACGTACGTCAACCCGGCGATCGCGGTGGGGGCCGGGGCGGTCTTCCTGCACGAACCGCTGACGCCCGGCATCGTCACCGCCTTCGCCCTGATCCTGGCCGGCTCGGTCCTGGCGACGGCAGGTCCCGCCGCCGCCGGTGAGCCGGGCGACGGGACCAGTGCCGTCCGCCGGACCGATGCGCCGCACACGCCCGATGCGCCGCGTCCAGGTGATGCCTCGCGTACAGATGATGCGTCGCCTGACGCGCCGCCCCCGCCCGAGGCCTTGGTCGGCATGGCGGACGGGCCCGGCTGACGGCCGCGTTGCGCCTCCCGGGGCGCGTCGTCACATCGCGCGCAGGCGGTCACGGAGGGCTCGTGCGACCTGGCCCATCAGTGCCTCGGCCCCTGGCTGGTGCATCGCCGGCACCCGTGACTCGGTGAGCGCGGCCACCCCGAAGACGCGGCCGTCGGCGTGCTCGACCACGCCCACCTCATGGCGGAGGTTGAGGAGCGTCCCGGTCTTGGACGACCAGCGGGAGGCGTCGGAGCTCAAGTCGGGCGCCAGCCGATGCCGCAGCATGTTGTCGCCCATGAGGCCCCGGACCCGCTCGGCGACGTCCGCGCCGATCTTCGAGGGGGTCCACAGCGCCTGCAGCAGGTCCAGGAAGGCCCGGGCGGAGCCGGAGTTCGCGAGCGTCACGTCGAGCTGCGGGATCCGGTGGCCTCGCCCGGTGGTCCCCGCCTCGATGGCGAGGGCATGGGCGAGGTGGACGTCCTCCCGGGGCAGGAGCTCGGCCAGGGTCTCGGCGAGGTCGCGCATGGTGTGCCGGACCGTGATGCCCCGTACGCCGAGCTCGTGCAGGATCGCCGCGACCTCGGCGGGCGGGGTGAGGGTGAACAGCGCGTCCGTCGCGGCGTTGTCGCTCACCGTCATGCTGAGGTGCAGCAGGTCGTCGACGGCGATCTCGGCCGGATGACGGAACCTGCTCAGCCCGGCCGGTCCGGGAGATGTGACGCCGCCCGGCCCCACCAGGAGCCGTGTGGCGCCGTCGAGCTCTCCCCGCCGGATGCGCTCGAGGGTGGCGAGGGCCAGCGGGATCTTCACGAGCGAGGCGACCGGGAACTCCAGGTCCGGCTCGATGCCGATCTCGTCGCCCGAGTGCAGGTCCCGGACCAGGAACGAGCCGCCGAGTCCCGCGTCGTCCAGCGTCCCCCGCAGCTCACGGATCAGGCCCTCGACGCTCGTCACCGCTCACCTCCAGCCGTCGTCTCACCCGCCGGGCCTGCGTCCCGGCCGGGCCGGTGAGCGCCCAGGCACCGGGCGATCTCCTCCCGGAGCCGGGTCCGTACGCGCTCCGCGTCGTCGCCGATCGCCGCGGCGACCTCGAAGCCGCGCGCGACCTGGAGATCGCCCACCGAGCGCCAGTGCAGGCCGAGGTCCTCCGCCTGCTTGGGCGAGCATAGGAGGAGATCGCCCGCGCCCACGACCTCCGCCGTGGCGGCCACGAGCGAGGGCGCGACGGCGACCTGGGCGGGCTGCAGACCGACCGCGTCGCGCATCCGGAACACGCGGTCCCGGATGTGGGGGACGTCGTCCTCGGGCTGGATCCAGATCCGGCGTCGCCGCGCCGACAGCGGTGCCCGGCCCGCGCGGAGACTCTCGAGGTGGACCGTCCGGGTGGGCGGGTCGGCCGTGCCGGCCAGCCCGAGCCGTACGGTCCAGGTCCCGTCGTCCGGCGGAACCGCCGTCAGGGCGGCGCGGACGTCCCGGGACCGGACGAGCTCGGCCCGTTCGGCCGGGGGCGCCGGATGGAAGTCCAGGTAGACGCCCTTGCGGCGGGCCTCCGTGTCCAGCACCGCCAGGTCGAGGACGCCGCAGACGTCGGGGACGGCGAGGCGAAGCGGGCTCAGCTTGGCGCGCTCGGCCTCGTGCTCCATGGCCTCGGCCAGGCGGACGAGGCGTTTGGCCGACGGGAGCATGTCGCGGCCGAACCGCGTGAGCGTCACCCGGCGGGACGACCGGTCCAGCAGGCGCTCGCCGAGGTGCTTCTCCAGGGCGGCGATCCGACGGCTCGCCACCGACTGCGGGATGCGCGTCGCCGCCGCGCCCTCCGTGAAGCTGCCGTGCTCGCTCACGTTGACGAACGCTCGCCAGGCTCCGAGGACGTCCACGACCAGAGTCTATGCCGGAACAGCATCGATCAGCCGACTTTCGTCTTTGACGGCATACGAGCGCCGCCGTGAGACTCCGGCCATGACCAACGCACGACAGGAAGACCGGTCCATCCGCCGCCGCGCCGGGGTGGCGGCGCTCGCCATCCTCGCGCTGGCGCCCCTGACGGCGTGCGGCACGGCCGGCCACGCGACCACGGCGTCCGCGAAGGTGAGCGCCACGGCGACACCCGCCGCCGAGCGGACCGACCAGGTCTTCCAGTCTCTGGAGAAGCAGCACGACGCGCGCCTCGGCGTCTGGGCGCTCGACACCGGGACGGGACGGGTCGTGAGCTGGCGCGCCGGCGAACGGTTCGCCTATGCCTCCACGCACAAGGTCCTGAGCTCCGGCTCCGTCCTGCGCCAGGACTCGATGAAGCGGCTCAACACGGTCGTCAAGTACACCTCGCAGGACCTCGTCAACTATTCCCCGATCACCGAGAAGAACGTCGACAAGGGGATGACGGTCCGCGCGCTGTGCGACGCCGCGCTCCGCTACAGCGACAACACGGCGGCCAACCTCCTCTTCCGGGAGCTGGGAGGGCCGAGCGCCCTCCAGGCCGCGCTGCGGCGGATCGGGGACGTCACCACCCACGTCGACCGCAACGAACCGACCCTCAACACCGCCATCCCGGGCGACGTGCGTGACACGACCACGCCACAGCAGATGGGCCTCGACCTGCGGAAGTACGCCCTCAGCCCGCTGCTGCCGGGGCCCAAGCGCGCCATGCTCATCGACTGGATGCGGCGGAACACCACCGGCGACGCGCTGATCCGCGCAGGTGTCCCGTCCGGATGGACCATCGGCGACAAGACCGGATCCGGCGACTACGGAACGCGGAACGACATCGCGGTCGCCTGGCCGCCGCACCGGGCCCCGATCGTCATCACGATCTTCACCACCCGGTCGACCAAGGACGCCAAGACCGACGACGCGCTCGTCGCGGCCGCCGCCAAGGTCGTGGCCGGCCGGCTGAGCTGACCTCGCGTACGGCCGCTCGCGGGCGGTCGATGAACCCCGTCTCGTACGGTCGCCCTCCGATCAGGACGGCCGTCCGCGGCGGACCGGCGCCGTACGGACGTCCCGAAAACGCCCCGAAGACGTCCCGAAGACGTCATGGGACGTCCGTACGGCATCACGACATCGGTCAGAAGAAGCCGACGACCCGGCGGACGCGGCCGTCGGTGAACTCGGAGTAGGTCGAGTCCTCCGTCAGGGTCGCCTTGATGAGGGCGTCCCGGCAGGCGTCGTCCCGCTCGTTCCAGATCTCCAGGTACTGCTTGATGAGGTCGACGGTCTCGCTCATGAGCCGATTCCTTCCAGTGTTTCGACGGTGGTGGTGTCCTGCGGCGCGGGCGCCGAGGGACGTTTGAGGATGAGGGCGATCAGCCCTCCAGCGGCCGTCACGGCGGCCGCCGTCCAACCGGCGGCGTGCAGGCCGCCGAGGACGCGGGCCGGGGTCGGGCGCGCGCCGGGTCCCGCGTTGGCCACGGCGACGAAGACGGCCAGCCCCATCGCGCCGCCGATCTCCTTGGCGGTGGTGGCCAGCCCGGACGCGACGCCCTGCTCGGCCGGGGCCACGCCGGACCCGGCGGCGACGAACACCGCGACGAAGGCGACGCCGCCGAAGAAGTCCCACAGCACGCTGCCGGGCAGCAGAGCCCAGAAGGTGCCGTTCGCCGAGATGCCGCCGACGAGAGCGGTGATCCCCGCGCCGGCGCCGAGCATGCCGAGGCAGAGCGTGGCGCGGAAACCCCACCGGCCGAGCATCATCGGCGCGGCCTTCAGCGTGTTCTTGGGAGGCTCCCGTTGTTCACCTGCCGAGGCTGCGGCGTCGTTGCGCACGCGGACCACAATGCTTCCCGCGTCCTGGCCCGAAGAGGCCAGAACGCGTGGGATGCGGGGCGGACGTCACACGTCCCGGCCACCAGCCCACCCAGGCTGACGGCCAAGACGCAGCAGACCACCTCACAGCCAGTGAGGCTCTAGCCGCAAGCTCGGACCCTCAAGACCGAGAAGTTGACCGCCGCGCCCATGCCCAGGCCCGCTCCTAGATCGCGTACGGACCGGTTGCGTCAGGCGTGATCAGCGGACGGAGCGGCGCGTGAGGCCGATCACCGGGCCTGCGGCGGCCTGACCGGCCTGGTCGCCGCCGCCTGGCCGCGGGCGAAGGCCCTGCACGACGGCGACTACGACTGGTCCGACTTCGACCCTGGTCTGGTCGCGCAGGTCCGGCGGGACTTCCCCGGCTTGCCCCCGGCCGCCGTGGCCCTGGCGCTGCGCGTCTGGGGCCGCATGCACGGGCTGGTGGCCCTGGAGATCTACGGGCACATCGGCCCGCTGGCCAACGACCCGGCGGCCCTGTACCGCGCGGAGATGTGCGACCTCGTACGCTCGCTGGGCCTGGAGCCGCCCGCCTGACGGCAATTTCGGATTTGCCGCACAAAAAGGCGCGCCCTTTGAGGGGTATTTGCCGAGCCTCACGCCCGTCGATCTTTGGCATGAGCCTGCTCGTCGAGAGGCCGGCGGGAATTCGCGCATTTTCCCGGCCGTGACGGGGAGCTCTGATCCGTTTCAGTGCGTGACAATGGTCCCGAATCCGGCTTGCGCGTATTCCGGGGAAGGGAAGTGTGATGCGCGACATCGACCCGCTGCGCCCCGAGGATCCCGAGCGGATCGGCGACCACCGGCTCACCGGGCGGCTGGGCGAGGGCGGTCAGGGCGTCGTCTATCTCGCGGAGGACGGTGACGGTGGCCGGACCGCCGTCAAGGTCCTGCATGCCCGGCTGCTGCGCGGCACCGGGGCGCAGGCCGGATTACGCGACCAGATGGCCCTGATGCGGCGGGTGGCGGATTTCTGCACCGCGAAGGTCCTCGATTTCGGCATGTACGGCGACCGCCCCTATATCGTCAGCGAGTACATCGACGGCCCGTCGTTGCAGACACTTGTCGAGACCGACGGCCCGCTGCGCGGCGGCGCGCTCGAGAGGCTGATGGTCGGCACGGCATCGGCGCTGGCGGCCACCCACCAGGCCGGCGTCCTGCACCGGGACTTCACGCCGAACAACGTCCTCATCGGCGCCGACGGGCCGCGAGTGATCGATTTCGGCATCGCGCGGGCGCTGGACACCGACGCGACGACCACCAGCGGGCTCGTCGGCACCCCCGCGTACACCGCGCCCGAGCGGCTGCACGGGGAGCGACCGGGCGCGGCGGCCGACGTCTTCGGCTGGGCGGCGACGATGACGTTCGCCGCCACCGGGCGGCCGCCGTTCGGCACCGAATCCGTCGCCACGGTCCTCAACCGGATCCTGAACGACGAGCCCGGCCTCGACGACGTTCCCCGGCCGTTCCGTGACGTGATCGGCCGGTGCCTGGCCAAGGACCCGGAGCGGCGGCCGGACGCCCGCGATGTCCTGCTGCGGCTGCTCGGCTATGCGGAGGGCGAGGCGGCCACGGCGGACGCCCCGGAGAAGCCCCTGCGCGCGGATCGGCTGACCGTCGACCGGCCGGATCGGTTCACGCGGGGGTTGACGACGCCCGTGCCACGGCCACGGCGGTGGTGGCACGGGCGGGGCCGGGCGCTGATCGCGGCCGGTGTCGCCGTCGCCGCCATCGGCGGCTCGGCCATGGCGTTCGCCCTGAGCCCTGGCGGCCGGCCCCACCGGCCCGTGACGCCTCCGTCCGTCCCGTCCACGGTCACGGTGGGCTCGGCCAACTTCCCCGAGAGCCACCTGCTCGGCGAGATCTACGCGCAGGCGCTCGAGGCGAAGGGCATCAAGGTCATCCGGAGATTCGACCTCGGCGACCGGGAGACCTACTTCAAGCAGGTCGCGTCGGGACAGATCCAGGTGATGCCCGAGTACAACGGCGCGCTCGCCGAGTCGCTCGACTACACCGGCGAGGCGGTCGGTACGGACGAGGTCAACGCGGTGCTGAGACGCGTGCTGCCGGCCCAGCTCGAGATGCTCGCCTCCGCGCCGGCGGAGGACAAGGACTCGGTCACGGTGTCCAAGGAGACCGCCGACCGGTACCACCTGCGCACCATCGCCGATCTCGCGCCCGTCGCGGGCCGGCTCGTGATGGGCGGGCCGCCGGAGTTCCAGACGCGGCACCAGGGCCTGGTCGGGCTGCGCGGAACGTACGGACTGGGGTTCCGCAGCTACCAGCCGTTCGAGACCGGGGACCGCGACACCATGATCCAGCAGCTCAAGAACGGTGTGATCCAGGCGGCGAACCTCTTCACGACCGAGCCCGCGATCGCCGAGAACCACTTCGTCGTCCTGGCCGATCCGAAGCACCTCTTCAGCGCGCAGAACGTCACACCGCTGATCTACCGGTCCGCGCTGAACACCATCGGGCGGGCGGCACTGGCCGCCGTCTCGGCCAAACTGACCACCGAAGACCTGCTGACCATGAACACCAAGATCTCGATCAACGAGGTCGATCCCGCGGCCGTGGCCAAGGACTGGCTGCAACGGACCGGCCTCCTCGAGTGAGGCCGGGCCTGGAGCCGGGTGCCGTGACGGGGTGCCACCGGCACCGGAACCGCCCACGCCGACTCTCCGGCGGACGCCGTCACCGGCAGCACCGGGACCACACGCCCCAGCGCGGCCGACGGCGCCGACTACTGGACGCCCGAACGCATGGCCGCCGCCACTCCCGCCGCCGAGCCCACCGACACCTCCACCACTCCGTCCAGCACGCCGTCGTCGGGAATCTCGCAGAGCGGTTCCGGCAGCCTGCCCGCAGGCGCCACGGCCGCCCCGGGACCGCCACATCACGGTCAGTCCCAGTAGGCCGATCAGCCTTTGACGGTGAGCAGCGGGCGGAGCTCGACGACCGGGTCGGCGACGCCCGCCCGGCCCAGACTGGAGACGACCGGGCCGATGTCCTTGTAGACCCAGGGCGCCTCCTGCTTGAGGTCGCGGCGCCACGCGGCCATCACGTCCGACCGGCGGGTCACGGCCGGGTCGTGGTGGTCGAGCGGCGTGACGACCCGGAAGTCCCGCAGGAAGGCGTCCAGGTCGGCGTCGCTTCCGCGGGAGGCGGCGCCGCGGGGGACGCGGCGGCCCGCGCCGTGGCAGGCGCTGGCCAGCGTACGGGGGTTCCCGTGCCCGCGCAGGACGAAGCTGGCCGCGCCCATCGAGCCCGGGACGATGACCGGCTCGCCCCACATCGCGTACGGCCCGCCGGCCGCCTCGGCGTACCCGCCGGCCGGCGTCGCGCCCTTCCGGTGGACGACGTGGCCGTCGTCGCCCTGCCAGAGCAGGTTGTGCGGAGCGTCGTACACCGCCTCGCCCGAGAGCTCCCCGCACTCGGCGGCCAGCCCGGTGCGCAGCATGAGCGCGAGGAAGAACCGGTTGCCGACCGCGAAGTTCGCCGCGTTGCCGAACGCGTCGAGGTACCGCCGCCGCGCCCCCTCGGATCGCTCGTCCAGCAGCAGGGGCAGGATTCCGTTGTCCGGCAGCGGCACGCCGCGCGGCCACATCGCCTTCGCCTGCTCCAGACCGGTGGCGTTGGCCTGGTGCCCCAGGGACAGCGAGCCGCTGTGCACCATCAGCACCACCTGGCCGGGCGTGAAGCCCCAGGCGTACGCGGCCTGCCGGTCGCGCACGGCGGCGACGTACTGCAGCTCCGCGAAGTGGTTCCCGCCGCCGACACTGCCGATGATGCTGTCGTAACTGGTGCCGCCCGCGCTGTCGATCCAGTCGCGGAACGCCTCCGCGGTCGTCGTCGGGTACCGCGCGGCGTGGATCCGTCCGGGATCCGCGTCACCGGGTCGCAGAGCGGACCACACCCCGTCGGCCGCCGGACGTCCCGCGTCCAGCAGCCCGGGCAGGCCGTCGCGCAACAGCGCCTCGCGTTGCACGCCGGACAGCGCGATCCGCCGGCCGCCCTCGAAGAACAGGTGCCGGAGCCGCCGCTCCAGCGCGTCGAGGCGCGGGCGCACCTCGTCGACGGTCAGCGACGTCGTCTCCAGCCGCATGCCGCAGTTGATGTCGTTGCCGACCGCCTGGGGGATCAGCGCGCCGCGGGTCCGCAGCACGGTGCCGATCGGGATGCCCGCGCCCTTGTGCAGGTCGGGCGTGAGCGCGACGCGGTCGATGGCGGCGCCCGGGTGCCCGGTCGCCGCCGCGAGCCCCTCGAGCGTGCCGGCGGTCTCCAGCACGGTGAGGATCTCGTCGATCGCGCTGGACTCGATCGGCACGTCCGGTCCGGCGCAGATGTCGACGGGAATGTCCCATCGGTTGGGCAGGGTGAGCCAGTCATCGTCGACGCGGACGAGCCGGGGGTCGGGAGAGGAGGCGAGGGTCCGCCGCTTGGAGGTGGTCATGAGAACTTCCTGATGGCTGCTGGTATGAGGGTGTGCGTGGATGGCGCCGCCATCCGTCGATCGATGGCGCACGGGATGCCGCCAGAACGGGTCCGGCGACGTGCTCCCCGGGTTCAGCAGCCGCAGGGAGGATCAAGCCTAACGATCGCGATCAACGCGGTCGACCGGATATCCGCCGGACAGACGGCGGGTCGGCTCGGCCGACCCCTCGCGGACGCGGGCGGCGACGCTTCCGTTTCGCGGCATGCCCGAATGTCGCGGATCACTCGGGGGCGTGGCCGGACAGGCGACGGGTGAGCTCGGCGGACGCCTCTCGTACGCGGGCCGCGATGTCCGGCCACTCGTCCTCGTCCCGGGTCTCGCGGCGGAACGTCACGGTGATCGCGGCGGCGGGCCGGCCGACATGGTCGAAGCTGCACGCCGCGATGCTGGCGAACCCCTCGGTCACGTGGCCGTCCTCGACCGCCCAGCCGCGCCGGGCGTCCTCGGCGAGCAGCCGCCGCAGCTCGCGCAGGGACTTCGGCCCGGTGCCGGTGCGGTCGACGAAGGCCCCGGGGAACAGCGCGCGGACCTGCGCGGCCGGCAGGTGGGCCAGCATCGACCGGCCGCTGGCGGTGAGGTACGCCGGCAGCCGTACACCGACGTCCGTCACCAGGGTCGCGTGGTGGCGCGGCTGCTCCTTCAGCAGGTACAGCGTCTCGGCGCCGTGCAGGACGCCGAGCTGGCCGATCTCGCCGAGCCGGTCGACGAGGCGGACGAGCAGGGGGCGGGCCAGCCGTTCGAGAGGCCCCTGCCGCAGGTACGCCGAGCCGATCTCGAACGCCGTCACGCCCAGGCCCCACAGCCGGTCCTCGGGCAGGTAGGTGACGAAGCCGTCCTCGGCCATGGCGGTGAGCAGGTGGTACGTGCTGGACCGAGGCAGCGAGAGCTCCCGGGCGATCGCGGACGCGGCGAGGGGCCGGGCGGACGACGCGAGCAGCCGGAGCACGGCGAGCGCGCGCCGCGCCGCGGGGACCTGTTCGACGGCCATCCCACAGAGTCTCGCATCTCAGACATCAGCACCGCCCCCCGGGCCCCGGCCACCGGGCGGGTCGAGTGCAATAGAGGCATGGATACGACCAATCGTGCGTCTGTCGACGTCGGGGTGGGGCCGCTCGCCTTCGACCAGGTCGTGGCCGTCGCCCGGCACGGCGTGCGGGTCGCGCTGACCGATGAGGCCCTCAAGGCGATCGCCGTCGCCCGGGCGCACGTCGACGAACTCGCCGCGCGGCCGACGCCCGCGTACGGCATCTCGACCGGCTTCGGCGCGCTGGCCACCCGGCACATCCACGAGGACCTGCGGGCCAAGCTGCAGCTGAACATCGTCCGCTCGCACGCCGCCGGTTCCGGACCGGAGGTGGAGGCCGAGGTCGTCCGGGCGATGATGCTGCTGCGGCTGAGCACGCTCGCCACCGGGCGTACGGGCGTGCGGCCGGTGACCGCCGAGACCCTCGCCGCGCTGCTCAACGCGGGGATCACGCCGATCGTGCACGAGTACGGCAGCCTCGGGTGCTCCGGCGACCTGGCGCCGCTCTCGCACGTGGCCCTCGCGCTGATCGGCGAGGGCGAGGTGCGCGACGCCGACGGGCGGCTGCGCCCCGCTGCCGAGGCGCTCGCCGAGGCGGGCATCGAACCGCTGAGCCTCGTCGCCAAGGAGGGCCTGGCCCTGCTCAACGGCACCGACGGCATGCTCGGCATGCTCGTGCTGGCCATCGAGGACCTGCGCCGGCTGCTCACGGCCGCCGACGTCGCCGCCGCGATGAGCGTCGAGGCGCAGCTCGGCACCGACCGGGTCTTCGCCGCCGACCTTCAGGAGCTGCGGCCGCACCCCGGTCAGGGCGTCAGCGCCGCCAACCTGCGGGCCCTGCTCGCCGACTCGGCGATCATGGAGTCGCACCGGGGCCCCGACTGCACGCGCGTGCAGGACGCGTACTCGCTGCGCTGCTCGCCGCAGGTGCACGGCGCCGCCCGCGACACCCTCGAGCACGCCGCCCTCGTCGCCGGGCGCGAGCTGGCCTCCGCGATCGACAACCCGGTCGTGCTGCCGGACGGCCGGGTCGAGTCCAACGGCAACTTCCACGGCGCGCCCGTCGCGTACGTCCTGGACTTCCTCGCGATCCCGGTCGCGGACGTCGCGTCGATCTCCGAGCGCCGCAGCGACCGGATGCTCGACGTCGCCCGGTCGCACGGGCTGCCGGCGTTCCTCGCGGACGACCCGGGCGTGGACTCCGGCCACATGATCGCGCAGTACACCCAGGCGGGCATCGTCTCAGAGCTGAAGCGGCTCGCGGTCCCCGCCAGCGTCGACTCGATCCCCAGCTCCGCCATGCAGGAGGACCACGTCTCGATGGGCTGGAGCGGCGCGCGCAAGCTGCGACGGGCCGTCGACGGCCTGACCCGCGTCGTCGCGATCGAGATCCTGACCGCCGCCCGCGCCCTCGACCTGCGCGCGCCGCTGCGCCCCGGGCCGGCCACCGGCGCGGTGGTCACCGCCCTGCGCTCCCGGGTGCCCGCGCCCGGACCGGACCGCTACCTGGCTCCGGAGATCACCGTCGCGGTCGACCTCGTCCGCGACGGTTCCCTCGTCGCCGCCGCCGAATCCGTCACCGGCCCGCTGGCCTGAGTTAAGGAGACAGAGAGAATGGGTCCTCGCCCCGTCCGCGCGCCGCGCGGCACGACGCTGAGCGCCAAGGGCTGGCAGCAGGAGGCCGCCCTGCGCATGCTCATGAACAACCTCGACCCGGAGGTGGCCGAGCACCCCGACGAGTTGATCGTGTACGGCGGGTCCGGCCGGGCGGCGCGCTCGTGGGACGCGTTCGACGCGATGGTCCGCTCGCTGCGCTCGCTCGAGGCGGACGAGACGCTGCTCGTCCAGTCCGGCAAGCCGGTCGGCGTCATGCGCACCCATGAGTGGGCGCCGCGCGTGCTCATCGCCAACTCCAACCTCGTCCCGCAGTGGGCGACGTGGGAGGAGTTCCGCCGCCTGGAGGCGCTCGGCCTCACGATGTACGGCCAGATGACCGCCGGGTCGTGGATCTACATCGGCACGCAGGGCATCCTGCAGGGCACGTACGAGACGTTCGCGGCCGTGGCGGCCAAGCGGTTCGGCGGCTCCCTCGCCGGCACCATCACGCTCACGGCCGGGCTCGGCGGCATGGGCGGCGCGCAGCCGCTCGCCGTCACCATGAACGATGGCGTCGCGATCTGCATCGAGTGCGACCCGTCCCGCATCGACCGCCGCGTCGAGCACCGCTACTGCGACGTGCGCGTCGACGACCTCGACGAGGCCCTGCGCCTCGCCGTGGAGGCCCGCGACGCCCGCCGCCCGCTGTCCATCGGCCTGCTCGGCAACGCCGCCGACATCGTGCCGAAGCTGCTGGAGATGGGCGCGCCGATCGACGTCGTCACGGACCAGACCTCGGCGCACGACCCGCTGTCGTACCTGCCGCGGGGCGTCGCGTTCGAGGACATGGCGGACGAGCGCGCCAAGGACCCGGAGGGCTTCACCACCCGGGCCCGCGAGTCGATGGCCGCGCACGTCGAGGCGATGGTCGGGTTCCAGGACGCCGGCGCGGAGGTCTTCGACTACGGCAACTCGATCCGCGGCGAGGCGCAGCTCGCCGGGTACACCCGCGCGTTCGACTTCCCGGGCTTCGTCCCCGCCTACATCCGGCCGCTGTTCTGCGAGGGCAAGGGCCCGTTCCGGTGGGCGGCGCTGTCCGGCGACCCGAAGGACATCGCCCGTACGGACAAGGCGATCCTCGACCTGTTCCCCGAGAACGAACAGCTCGCCCGCTGGATCAAGATGGCGGGGGAGAGGGTCCACTTCCAGGGCCTGCCCGCGCGGATCTGCTGGCTCGGCTACGGCGAGCGCGACCGGGCCGGCCTGGAGTTCAACAAGCTCGTCGAGACCGGCGAGATCAGCGCCCCGATCGTCATCGGCCGCGACCACCTCGACTCCGGCAGCGTCGCCTCGCCGTACCGCGAGACCGAGGGCATGGCCGACGGCTCCGACGCGATCGCCGACTGGCCGCTGCTGAACGCCCTGGTCAACGCCTCGTCCGGTGCGTCCTGGGTGTCGATCCACCACGGCGGCGGCGTCGGCATCGGCCGGTCCATCCACGCCGGGCAGGTGTCGGTGGCCGACGGCACGCCGCTCGCCGCGCAGAAGCTCGAGCGGGTGCTGACCAACGACCCGGGAATGGGCGTCATCCGGCACGTCGACGCCGGCTACGACCGCGCCGCCGAGGTCGCGGCCGAGCGGGGTGTCCGCGTCCCGATGAACGAGCAGTAGGACCAGGCCGCAGGCGGTAGGCGCAGGCGCTCCTCCGCTCCGCTCGCCTCATGGATAGTGGGGTGAGCGGAGCGGTGTCCGTGAGGAGAGGGAATGGGCTTCGAGAAAATGTGGCGGGAGCTGCTCCCGATCGGGCGCGTCTCCGGCGGCGGCTACCGGCGGTTCTCCTGGACGGCCGCCGACCGGGAGTGCCGCGCCTGGTTCGCCGAGGAGGCGGACCGGCGGGGGCTGACCCTCGAGGAGGATCGCAACGGCAACCTCTTCGCCTGGTGGGACGTCCCCGGAGATCGCCGGGACGCCGTGCTGACCGGCAGCCACCTGGACTCCGTGCCGGACGGCGGCGCGTTCGACGGGCCGCTCGGCGTCGTGTCGGCCCTGGCCGCCGTCGACCTGCTGCGCGAGCGCGGCGTGACACCGGCACGGCCGCTGGGGATCGCCGTCTTCGCCGAGGAGGAGGGCGCCCGGTTCGGCGTCGCCTGCCTCGGGTCCCGTCTGCTGACGGGCGCCATCGACCCGGTACGGGCCCGCGCCCTGCGCGACGGCGACGGCGTGACCTGGGCCGACGCCATGGCCGCCGCCGGGCACGACCCTGCGGCGATCGGCCCGGACGCCGACCTCCTCGCGGGCATCGGCTGCTTCGTCGAGCTCCACGTCGAACAGGGCCGGGCCCTCGAGACGCCCGTCGGGGTGGCGAGCGCGATCTGGCCGCACGGCCGCTGGCGGTTCGACTTCACCGGTCAGGGCAACCACGCCGGCACCACGCTGCTGCGGGACCGCCGGGACCCCATGCTGCCGTTCGCGCACACCGTGCTGGCCGCCCGTGACGCCGCCGCCCGGCACGAGGCGGTCGCGACCATGGGCAAGGTCCGCGTGACCCCGAACGGCGTCAACGCCATCCCCTCGGCCGTCCAGGCCTGGCTCGACACCCGTGCGCCGGACGACGCCGCCGTACGCGCGACCGTCGGCGACATCCGCGCCGCCGCCGAGAAGGCCGCCCGCGAGCACGGCGTCGAGGTGGCCCTCGCGGAGGAGTCCTACACGCAGGTCGTGGACTTCCACGCGGAGCTGCGCGACCGGCTCGCCAAGGCCCTCGGCGGAGTGCCCGTCCTGCCGACCGGCGCCGGGCACGACGCGGGCATCCTGTCGGCGCATGTCCCCACCGCGATGCTGTTCGTCCGTAACCCGACGGGTGTCTCGCACGCGCCTGAGGAGCACGCCGACCCCGCCGACTGCGTCACCGGGGTCGATGCGCTCGCCGCCGTCCTGGAGGACCTGGTCACCCCATGAAACCGCACGCCGAGACCGGCGACCGCCCCAGAGGACCTGGTCGGATGAGACTGCATGCCGAACACGCCTGGCTCGGCGACCGCGTCGCGGCCGACGTTCTCCTGGAGGTCGCGGGGGAGCGGCTGGTCCGGGTCACCCCGGGCGTGCCCGCCCCGCCGGACGCCGAACGCCTGCCCGGACTGACCCTGCCCGGCATGGCCAACGTGCACTCCCACGCCTTCCACCGCGCGCTGCGCGGGCGGGTCCAGGCAGGCAGGGGCGACTTCTGGACCTGGCGCACCCACATGTACGAGGTCGCGGCCCGGCTCGACCCGGACTCCTACCTGGCGCTGGCGCGGGCGGTGTACGCCGAGATGGCGCTCGCCGGGATCAGCTGCGTCGGTGAGTTCCACTACGTCCACCACGCCCCGGGCGGCACGCCGTACGCCGACCCGAACGCCTTCGGCGCGGCGCTGCTGCAGGCCGCCCGCGAGGCCGGCATCCGGATCACGCTGCTCGACGCCTGCTACCTGACCGGCGGGATCGGCAAGGATCTGGAAGGGCCGCAGCTGCGGTTCGGTGACGGCACCGCCGACGCGTGGGCCGAACGCGTCGAGGACCTGCGCGCCGGTGATCACGCGCGGATCGGCGCCGCCATCCACTCCGTACGCGCCGTGCCCGGCGACCAGATCCGGACCGTCGCCCAGTGGGCCCGCGGGCGCCGCGCCCCGCTCCACGTCCACCTGTCCGAGCAGCCCGCCGAGAACGAGGCGTGCCTGGAGACGTACGGCGTGACGCCCACGCAGCTGCTCGCCGACCGGCGGGCACTCGGCGGCCGGACCGTCGCCGTCCACGCCACCCACCTCACCGCCGACGACATCGGCCTGCTCGGCGCGAGCCAGAGCGGCGTGTGCATGTGCCCGACCACCGAACGCGACCTCGCCGATGGCATCGGGCCGGCCCGTGAGCTGGTCGCGGCAGGGTCGCCGCTGTCGCTCGGCTCCGACCAGCACGCGATGATCGACCTGTTCGAGGAGGCCCGCGCGGTCGAACTCGACGAACGGCTCCGCACCCGCAGGCGCGGCAACTGGACGGCCGGCGAGCTGCTGGCCGCCGCGACCTGCAACGGCCACTCGGCCCTGGGCTGGTCCGAGGCGGGCCGCATCGAGCCCGGCTCGTACGCCGACCTGGTGACCGTGGACCTGAACTCGGTCCGGTTGGCCGGCGCCGCCCCCGGCCACCTCGCCGAGTCGGTCGTCTTCGCCGCCTCCCCGGCCGACGTCCGCCACGTCGTGATCTCCGGGAAACAGATCGTTCGCGACGGCCGCCACCTCCTCATCGACGACGTCGCCGGCGCCCTGAGCGACGCGATCACCGCCCTGACCGACTGACCTCGCTCGACCGGATCGGCGGCGAGCCCAAGCCTGAGCGCGGCCTCGAAGACCGGCTCGATCCTGCGCGGCCGGTGACGCCCCGGTCAGCGCGGACCGGGGCGTCACCGGCGGCCTCAGCGCCGCGCCGCCGGCCTGCGAAACCATGCCGGCGGCGGGGTGGGCGGGACCGCCGGGCGACGTCCCGGACTTCCGCGACTCGTCAGGGCTCGAGGTCGGTCACTCCTTTGCCGCTTGCGATATCGAACGGCACAGAAGCCTGGTCGTGCACGATCAGCCAATCGCCGTCGATCTTCCGGAAGCAGAAAGTGGCCCGGACCCACATACCGCTCGTCGCCGTCCCGTTCTGCAGCGTGCCGCTGAGCCGGCCGAAGCAGTGCCCGAATGCCATGTCATCGCCCACGGTGAGCGCCAGATCGCGAACCTCATAAGTCACGTCCTGGAAGAACGTGAACGCGCTCGTCCAGTTCTTCAATTTCGCCGCTACTCCTACATGCTGCAGCGGCGGCTCGACGTCGAAGGAAACGACGTCCGTCGCGTAAATCCGCTTCAGGCCCTCGAGATCCTTGGCCCGGATTCCTTCGACTATCTTGCCGATCTGCTGCCTGATCTCGGCTTCGTCTACCTCGTGTTGCGTGGGCATCGCTACCCCATCCCTTCCATTCGGCGTGGAATCTTGGCTTCTTCGCCAGTACGACGACACAGCGCCTTGGAATGTGAGGCCCCGTGCCCGCTGGTACGCCATGTGCCGTCATCCGCCGTTCTCTTGTGCTTCGGCGGTGAGCCAGTTCCAGCCGGTGATCGTGGTGCGCATCAGGCGGGCGGCGGTCGACAGGTGGCTGTCGGCGCCCCAGAACAGCGTGAGCGTGCGACGGCAGTCGGGGCTGTCGACGGCGGTCCAGGCGAGCGGGGCACGGATGGCCGCACGCCGGGCGAAGGCGGGAACGAGACTGACGCCGAGTCCCGCGCTGATCAGGCCCGCGATGGCGCTGAGCTCGTCGACTTCGCAGACGATCTTCGGCGTGAGGTCTCGTGCGGTGAAGAGCCGATCGAACAGGCGCCGTTGCCAGTGCCCCTCGCGGGCGATGATGAACGGCTGGTCGGCGAGCTCGTCGATGCTCACCGCCGTACGGCCCGCCAGCGGGTGGTCGAGTCGCGTGCCCACCCCCACCGCCTCATCGAGCAGCCGCACCTGCTCCAGGCCCTCGGCGTGGATCGGCTGGGAGGCGACACACAGATCGACGTCCTGGGCTCGCAGGCGGCGGGCCATGTCCTCGGCCGGCGACCACTGGAGTTCGACCTCGACGGAGGGGTGAGCGCGCTTGTAAGCCGCCAGCGGCCCGGTGAGGGTGAGGAAGGTCTCCGACGCCAGCCTCACGGTGCGCACACCCTCGCTTGCGGCCTCGGCGACGGCTCGCCTGCCCGCCTCGAGCTCGCCCAGGGAGCGTTCGACGTAACCGCGGAAGAGCCTTCCGGTCTCGTTCAGCCGGAGGCGGCCGCCCCGGTCGAAGAGCGGCGTGCCGAGCTCGCCCTCCAGCCGGGCGATGGTGCGGCTCAGTGACGGCTGGGCGATGCGGAGCTCGTCGGCCGCGCGGCTGAGGTGCTCCAGCCGCGCCACCACGAGGAACTGCCTGAGCGAGTTCAGATCCATGGGCCCTCATGCCTTTATGTGCATAACAAGATAGCAATATTGATCTTAGACAAGATAACTCAGAAGGCATAGCGTCCGGAGGCGAATCAAGAACGGAGTGGGGAGGACGCCTCATGGTCACCGGATGGGTGATGCGGGCCCTCGTCAGCGCGCACGTGGTCGCGATCTTCGGCCAGCCCGTGTTCGCCGGCGTATATCTGAGCGGTGACTTCGACGGCCTGCGCTGGCACGCGGTCGGCGCGAACGTCGTCACCTCCATCGGCTATCTGCAACTGATCGCGGCGATCGTGGTCTGGGTCCGGTCGCGTCAGGCCTGGCCGTTCCTCGCCACGCTGGCCCTGGTGGCGGCCGAGACGGTGCAGTACTTCGCCGGGATGGACGGGGCGCTGTGGCTGCACCTTCCGCTGGGCGTGCTGACCATCGCCGGGCTCGTCGTGCTGTTCATCGCCGTCTGGCGGCGGCCGGTCTCGCTTGAGGAGGCCGACGTTGCGTGAGCCGATGGTGAACAGGCGCCAGGTGCTGGGCATCGGCGGGGCGCTCGGGCTGATGGCGGCCACCGGACTGTCGACCGCGGCCGCGCTGTCCCGCCGGCCGTCGGCCACCGGCGCCGAGTTGCGCAGCGCGGTGCCGCTGCCGCCCGCGTTCCAGGTGCCGTTGCCGCTTCCGTCCGTGCTGAAGCCGGTCGGCACCTCGGGCGGCGTCGATCGGTACGAGATCACTCAGCGCGAGGCGGCCCTGGAGATCCTGCCCGGCGTCAGGACGCCGATGTGGACGTACAACGGCACCTTCCCGGGTCCGACGATCGAGGCGCGCCGCGGCCGGCCGATCACCGTGACGCACCGCAACGAACTGCCCGTGCCGACCGTCGTGCACCTGCACGGTGGACGGAACACGCCGCGCTCGGACGGATACCCGACCGACCTCGTCCTGCCCGATGGCTGGCCGGACCCCACCCACACGATGCACGGGATGAGCGACATGCCCGGGATGCGCGGCATGCACGGGATGGACGATCCGCGGGCGGTGGTGAGCCGGCTGACGCGGGACTACGCGTTCCCGATGGACCAGCGGCCGACACTGCTCTGGTACCACGACCACCGGATGGACTTCACCGCCCCCGCGATCTGGCGGGGACTCGCCGGGCTGCAGATCGTGCGCGACGACGCCGAGGACTCGCTCGGCCTGCCCGCCGGGCGACGCGAGCTGCCGCTCATGATCGCGGACCGTGCGTTCGCCGCCGACGGCAGCCTCGACTACCCCGCCCTCGACCCCACCCTGCGGGAGCGGCCGGGCGTCCGCGAGGCCTACCTCGCCGGAGTGCTCGGCGACGTGATCCTCGTCAACGGCGCCCCGTGGCCCGTGCACGAGGTCGACGCGGCCCGGTACCGGCTGCGCATCCTGAACGCCTCCAACGCCCGGCACTACGAGCTCGAAGCGGTCACCGACGACGGGCGCCGGCTCGATCTCGTCCAGGTCGGCGCCGACCAGGGACTGCTCGCGGCGCCGGTCACCCACCGGTCCCTGCCGATCGCGCCGGCCGAACGCTACGACGTGGTCATCGACTTCTCCGGCGTCCCTGTCGGCAGCCGTGTCAGGATCGTCAACCGGCTCGGCTCCGGCCGTACCCGCGACGTGATGGCCTTCCGGGTCGCGCGCAAGGCCGCCGACGACAGCCGCATCCCGCGCGCCCTCTCGAACGAGCTGCCGGCCTGGCGCCGGTCGGACGCCGCGCGGGTACGCGACTTCTCCTTCCGCGCCGGGCGGATGCACGGCGGTCACGGATGGCTGATCGGCGGGAAGCCGTTCGACCCCGCCCGCTCCGATGTCACCACCCGTCTCGGCGACGTCGAAGTGTGGCGGCTGGTCGCCGACGCCCACCACCCCGTCCACCTGCACCTGGTCGGCTTCCGGGTGCTCTCACGCGGCGGGAGGCGGCCGCTGCCGCACGACGTGGGCCTCAAGGACACCGTCTCGCTGCGGCCTGGCGAATCGGCGGAGATCATCACCCGCTTCGACGGCTACCGTGGCCGCTACCTCTTCCATTGCCACAACGCCGAACACGAGGACATGGGGATGATGGCCAACCTCGAGATCATCTGACCCGCTTGGCCTCCCGAGCCGGCGTACACCGTTGCCGACGAGGAGACTTCCGGCTCGTGACGTCCCGGAGGCGCGTCAGGGGAGCGGCGTCTGCCGGACCGCGTCGAGGGAGGAGATCGCCGGCCTGCGCAGCAGGTCCGCCAGGTCGGGACTGGGCGTGCCGGCCCATCCGGAGCGGAAGGCGCCGTAGTAGGCGATCAGCATGTCGATCACCGCCGGCGGCCATCCGGCCGCCGTCCACTGGGCGCGGCACTCCTCGTCCGAGGTCGGGCGGTAGCGGATCTCCCGGCCGGCCAGCGTGCCCGCGAGGGACGCCAGGTCATGCCAGCTGATCGCGTCCGGGCCGGTCAGCTCATAGGTCCGGCCGTCGTGGCCCGCCTCGATGAGGACGTTGGCGGTCGCCTCGCCGAGGTCCGTGTCGGCCGCCGGCGTGGCGCGGGCATCGCCGGCCGGGGCGGTGAGGGTGCCGGTGTCCATCGACGACCGGACGTCGCGTGCGAGAGACGCGGACATGCCGTACGTCGTGCGCAGGATGGTCCACCCGGTGCCGGACGTCGCGACGAGTTTCTCCGCTGCGGCGAAGTCACGGACGAAGTCGAGCGGACAGCGGTCCAGGTCCTGCCAGCTCGTGAACACGATGCGGTCGGCGCCCGCCGTCACCGCGGCGTCGATGGTGGCCGCGTGCTGCCGGGCCCGGGTCTCGGACGCGGTGCCGTAGTTGGTGGCGTTGATCAGGACCGTGGTGGCTCCGGCGAAGGCGTCTCGGAGCGTGTCGGGCCGGTCGAAGTCGCCGTGGCGTACGCGGACGCCCTGGTCGGAGAGCCGGGTCGCCAGAGCGGGGTCGCGAACGCTGACGGCCAGCTCACCGGCCGGCATCCGGGTCAGAAGATGGTCGATGACGAGGCGGCCGAGGGGCCCGTTCGCTCCGGTTACAACGATCACGAGATCTCCCATGGGGATCGACTAAAGTGGGGCGTGCGCCCCGCTTAGGAATATACGGGGCGCTCGCCCCGTTTACAACGCATCCTGAGGGAGCCATGCCGGACGACACGTCAGCCGACGCACGAAAGCGCAGGTCGCCGCGTGCGGACGCGCTCCGGAACAGACAGCGGGTCCTGTCCGCCGCCCGCGAGGCCTTCGCCGTCGAGGGGCCGTCGGTCAGCCTCGACGACATCGCCCGCCGTGCGGGAGTGGGCGCCGGTACGGTGCACCGTCATTTTCCGACCAAGGACGAACTGCTCAAGGCGGTCATCGTCGACCGGCTGGAGGAGCTGACGACGGCCGCACGAGGGTTCGCCGACGCCGCCGATCCGGGGCGGGCGTTCTTCGCCTTCCTGCGGCAACTGGCCGCCGAATCGCGGCACAACCTCGCCGTCTCGACGGCGCTGACCGACCCGTCGGACATCGGTGACGTCCTCGAGGTCGGCCAAGGCCTGCAGGAGGCCGTGACGGTCCTCCTCTCCCGCGCGCAGGCGGCCGGGGCCGTACGGCCGGACATCGACGCGGACGGGCTCCACGCGATCATCGCGGGGGTGCTCACCATGGAGCAGCGTCTTCCGTCCGGTTCTGAGGGGCTGGGCCTGACGGTGGTCGTCGACGGCCTGCGGGCGGCGAATGGCCGCTGATCGCGCGCGGGGGCGGCGAGTCGACGAAGCTCGGTGGCTGCCCGTATTTCCCCTGCCGGCCGGAGTCCGGCACGGGTCCGGGCTCGTCTGACGCTCGACAAGCGGGGCGTGCGCCCCGTATCTTCCTAAGCGGGGCATGCGCCCCGGCCGGGACGCAGATCCAGGAGTTCACCGGCATCGACCAGGTCACCATCCACGAGACCGCCGACCCCGAGGTCGTCGTCACCGAATATCGGCTGCACGGCCGTGTGCTCACCACTGACGCCCGGTTCGCCACCGGCATCGTGATGATCGCCAGAGTCCGGGACGGCCTGATCACCCGGATCCGTACCTACGCCCACGAGAAGGCCGAACCGGCCGCCGCCTGACCGTACGGCGCGCTCTTTCAGCCGCACCGCACGCGTTCGCGGCAACCTTTCGGGCGTGGCGGGCGACTCGCCGTCCGACGTGACCTACCGCTGACGGACGCCGAGGACGCGGCGGACACCGGGGACCTATGCTCGTCCCGCCATGCGTATCCGGATACTGGGGCCGCTGCAGGTGCGGGGCGGGGACGGTCGGCCGGTCGAGGTCGGCGGTGCGCGGCTGCGCCTGCTGCTGATCCGGCTCGCGCTCGATCCCGGCCGTCTGGTCACGGCCGAGCGGCTCATCGACGACCTGTGGGACGGCGAGCCGCCCGCCGATCCGGCCGGCGCCCTGCAGAGTCTCGTCGCCCGGCTGCGCCGCGCGCTCGGCGAGGACCGGGGGCTGATCGCCTCCCACCCTGCCGGTTACCGCCTGGACCTGCCGCCGGACGCGGTCGACGCCGAGGCGTTCGAGCGGGCGGCGGCCGAGGCGCACGCAGCGCTGTCGGCGGGCGAGCCGGCCCGCGCGGTCGCGGTCCTGGACGAGGCGCTCGCCCTGTGGCGGGGAACGCCCCTGGCGGACGCGGCCGGTGCGCCCTTCGCCGTCGCGCCGGCGGTGCGGCTGGAAGAGCTGCGGCTGTCCATGGTCGAGGACCGGATCGACGCCGCGCTCGCCGCGGGGGCGCCGGTGCCGGTCGCGGAGGTCGAGGAATCGGCCGCCGCCCATCCCACCCGGGAACGCCTGCAGGCCCGGCTCATGCGGGTCCTGTGCGCGGCCGGTCGCCGGGCCGACGCCCTGGAGGCGTACGAGCGGGCGCGGCACGCGCTCGCGGACGGGCTGGGCGTCGATCCCGGACCGGAGTTGCGGGCCGCCCATCTGGCGGCATTGCGGGAGCAGGCCGCGGCCCGGCCCGGCGCGCTGCCCGCTCGGTCGACGCGGTTCATCGGCCGCGATCGCGAACTCGCCGAGGTCCGCGCCGCGCTGGAGGACGCCAGGCTCGTCACTCTCACGGGGTTCGGCGGCACCGGCAAGACGCGGCTGGCGGTCGAGGTCGCGGACGGGTGGCCGGAGCCGGTCCGGCTGGTCGAGCTCGGAGCGGTCACCGCGCCCGGTGGAGTGGCGCCGGCCGTGCTGGCCGCGGTGGACGACGGCGAGACCGGCGCCTTCGCGCCCGCGGATCCCCTGGGCCGGCTGGTGGCGGCGCTCGCGGGTCGCCGCCTCCTGCTCCTCCTCGACAACTGTGAGCACATCGTCGACCCCGCGGCGGAGCTGGCCGAACGCCTGCTGGCCACCGCACCGGAGGTCCGGATCCTCGCCACCAGCCGGGAGCCCCTGGCGATCGCGGGGGAGTCGCTGTTCCCGGTGGCACCGCTCGGCCTGCCGGAACCCGGCGCCGACCCCCGCGAAGCCCCGGCGGTGAGTCTCTTCGCGGATCGGGCGGCGGCGGTCCGGCCCGGCTTCGCCGTGACGGACGACGTCGTCCGGGTCTGCCGCGAACTGGACGGCATCCCGCTCGCCATCGAGCTCGCCGCCGCCCGGCTGCGGTCGCTGACCGCCGACCAGCTCGCCGAGCGGATCGGCGATCGCTTCCGCCTCCTCGACCACGGCCGGCGGTCGGCGGTGTCCCGGCACCGAACGCTCCGGGCGGTCGTCGACTGGAGCTGGGACCTGCTCGACGAGGCCGAACAGGCGCTGCTGCGCCGGATGTCGGTGTTCGTGGGCGGCGCGGACGCCGAGGCCGTACGCCGGGTGTGCGCGCCCGGCGGCGACGTGGTCGAGGCACTGGCCGGGCTGGTGGACAAGTCCCTGGTCATCGGGGTCGCCGACGGCTCGGGAGCGCGGTACCGGCTGCTGGAGACGGTCCGGGAGTACGCCGCCGGCCGGCTGGAGGACGCAGGGGAGACGGCGGCGGTGACGCGCGCGCACGGCGCGTACTTCCTGGAACTGGCGGAGACGGCGGAGCCGCTGCTGCGCGGCCGCGACCAGCTCACCTGGCTGGCACGGCTCGACGCCGATCAGGGCAACCTGGACGCCGCGCTCGGCCGGGCGGTGGCGTCCGGGCGGGCGGAGATCTCGCTGCGGATGGCCGTCGCACGGGTCTGGCCGTGGATCGTGCGGGGCGGGTGGCGTCAGGTCGGCGAGTGGGCGTCCAGGGTCCTCGACGCGGTTGGACCCGAACCACCGCCGGGCTGCGAGACGGCCCACGCCATCTGCGTGCTGATCGCCTCGTCGGACGGCACGCCGTTCGGCGTCCGGCGGGTCACCCCCGAGCTGGACCAGGCCCTGCGGGTCATCGGGCGAAGCGACCATCCGGCGGCGTTCGCGGCCTGGGCGCTCGCGGGCGTCGGAGAGGCGCGGAACCCGGGCGCCCTGGTCGAGCGCTTCGGCGGGCACGCCGACCCGTGGCTGCGGGCGATGACCCGGCTCGTCGAGGGGATCGTGGCGTTCGAGTGGACCGCGGGCGGCGCGGCACGGGCCGAGGCGCACGTGCGGACGGCGCTGGACCTGTTCGACGAGGTGGGCGACCGGTGGGGACAGGCGTTCTGCCTGTACGAGCTGGCCCTGATCCTGGCGAACCGCGGATCCTGGACGGACGCCGCGTCGGCGCTGGAACGGGCGCGGGCGCGCGCCGCCGAGATCGGCGCGGTCGAGGAGATCCCCGCGCCCATGATGCTGCTCGTCCAGCTGGGGCAGGCGCGGGCCCGGGCCGGCGATCACACCGGTGCCCAGGCCGATCTGGAGCGGGCACTCGCGGCCGCCGACCGCGGCGGGGACGCGCTCGGGCGGGCGCGGGTCCGCGGCGCGCTGGGCGAACTCGCGCTGCTCGGCGGCGACCTCGACGCGGCCGTCCGGTGGCTACGGGACGCCCTCGCGATCGCCCCGGAGCGGGCCCCCACCCAGTTCGTCGCCCTGCTGCGCGGCGTCCTGGCCCGCGCCGAGACGGCCCGGGGCGACTCCGGCGCCGCCCGCACCCTGCACGCCGAGGCGCTCGGTCTGATGGCGGGGACCGGGGACGACGTGGCGCGCGCGACCGCCGTGGAGCACGCCGCCGCGTGGTGCCTCGACCAGGGGGACGCCGAGCGCGCCGCCACCGCCCTGAGCGCGGCCCGTACGCTCCGGGGCATCGACGAGACGGACGACCCCTGGGTCCGGGAGCTCGTGGGCCGGTGCGAGGCCGCGCTGGGAGAGGAGCGCCTCCGCGCCGCGTGGGAGCGCGGCCGTGTCCTCTCCCGGCCCGAGGACCTGCTGCTTCAGACGATGGACCGCAGGTAGGCGTCCGGGTCCGCGTCGTAGGACCCGATGTACCCGTCGGGCCGGATCACCACGATCCCGCCGGCCCCGTACGCCGCGCGGACGTGCCCTTCGGTGTCGACGAGGTCGCCTTCCTCGCCCACCGTGTAGGCGCGGACCGCCGGCCCGTACGCCGCGTCGATCCGGGCGACGGTCTCCGCGTGGTCGGCGCCGAAGCCCAGCACCGTGACGTGCGGGCCCCGGAACACGTCGAACAGCCGGACCGGTCGTCCGTCGGCGCTGCGGCACGGCGCGTCCGGGGCGCGTTCGCCGGCCTTTCCGCCGCCGACGGACAGGGGGCTGTCGGGGTACCCGATGCCGAGCTGCCGCGTCTCCTCACCGCGCCGGAACGCGTCCGCCTGGCCCTGCGCCGCCTTGCGGTACAGCTTCGTGCTGATGCCGAGCACCCCGGCGGCGACCGGCAGACGCTCCTCCTCGTACGTGTCCAGCAATGTGCCGCCGCCCCGGGCGAGCTTCCATCCGAGGTTGTAGGCGTCCTGGACACCGGTGTTGAGTCCCTGCCCGCCCGCCGGCGAGTGCACGTGGGCGGCGTCGCCGGCGAGGAACGCCCGGCCGGCGCGGAAGCGCTCCGCCATCCGGATGTTGACCCGGTAGACAGACGTCCAGCCGATGTCCGTGAGCCGTACGTCGGCGACCGCGCTGACGATCTTCTGGAACGTCTCCAGGGACAGGTCCGGTGTCTCCTCCTCGCCGATCGGAGCGGTCAGCTGGAAGACGTCGGTGCCGGGCAGCGGGCACAGCCCGACGGTCAGCTTCTGGGTGGCCGTGTCCCCCCAGGTGTGCCAGTGGTCCCGGTCCAGGTCGCCGGTGCGGACGTCGGCGATCAGCATCCGCTCCGCCTCGTGCGTCTCCCCGTCGAACCGGACACCCAGCCGTTTGCGGACGAGGCTGCGCCCGCCGTCCGCGCCGACGAGGTACGCGGCGCGTACCCGGCGGCCGCGGTCGACCTCGACGGTGACACCCTCGTCGTCCTGCTCGAAGCCGGTGACCTCGGCGCGTTCCACTCGTCCGCCGAGTTCGGCGAGCCGGTCCCGGAGGATCTCCTCGGTGCGCCACTGCGGCACCATCCACACGTTGGGATAGGGCACGTCCGGGGTCGGTTCGGCCGGTTCGTGCATGCGGCCCTGCCAGACCACTGACCCGTTCCGATAGGCGTTGATCGGCGGGTAGGGCGCGCCGGACGCCAGCACGGCGTCGACCACGCCGAGGTCGTCGAACACCTCGAGCGTGCGGGGCTGCAGCCCCTTTCCGCGCGATCCGCTCCGCGGCTCCCGCTCGACGATCCGGAAGTCGACGCCACGACGGGCGAGGTCACAGGCAAGGGTCAGGCCGGTCGGGCCGGCTCCGGCGATGAGGACGTGGGTCTCTGTCTCGTTCATGCCGCCGACGATGGACCCGGCCGCTGTCATCCCACCGGCATCCCGCTGTCAGCCCGCCGACGGCGGGTCGTTCGGGCGGCCCTGACGGCCGTCGCCGGAGAGCGCGGAGGGCCCGGCGGTCCATGGCCGAACGGCCGGAGGGGCGCGGTGCACGGTCGCGCCGCGCCCCTCCGGAACGGTCAGTAGCGGCCGCCGTCCTTGATGGAGACGATCGAAGCGGTCTGGAACCTCTTGTGGCCCTTGCCGTTTGCCTTGACCTTCGCCAGGTAGTTCTTGGTGGTCCAGCCCAGGCTGTACTTGATCTTCAGCTCGTGGCGCGTCTTGCAACGGTTGTGCCAGTACACCGTCACTGACGTGTTGCCGTCGCCCCAGGACCACGCGAAGCAGCCGGCGACCCCTTTGTGGGTCTTCGCGGAGGCCGGAACGGCACCGACACCGACGCCGAGACTCGCCGTCGCGACGGTGGCGGCGGCGATGACGGCCACGCGAGTGCGCAGGCCGCCCTTACGAGAAGGTGAGGACACGAAACTCTCCTGTTCTGCGATTCGTCACATTGCTGAAGGGTCTCCGTGCCGTGGCGGTCCGGCGCCGTGGCTGAAGTACAAGATCGAGATCTCGGTTCGGGAGCCTACAGGTGAAGATCGCGTATCGAGACGTTTTCTCAACTTCTGTGCGATCAGCGGGAGACACCGCCTGTGACGCCCGTGTCGCCGGTGCCCGCGCGCCGGACGTCGCGGTCGTCGCCGTGAACCGTCAGTAGCGGCCGCCGTCCTTGATGGAGACGATCGAAGCGGTCTGGAACCTCTTGTGGCCCTTGCCGTTTGCCTTGACCTTCGCCAGGTAGTTCTTGGTGGTCCAGCCCAGGCTGTACTTGATCTTCAGCTCGTGGCGCGTCTTGCAACGGTTGTGCCAGTACACCGTCACCGAGGTGTTGCCGCGTTGCCCGGAGTGACGCGTGCCGGTGCGGCCGCATCCCGTACGGAGGCGTATAGGGGCTGGTCGCTGCGGTAGTCTGCGGCCGTGGCGAAGGATCAGGGCAAAGGCGCCGGCCGGCGGCTGACGGCGCGGGACTGGGTGGATGAGGCGCTGATCGCCCTGGGTGAGGGCGGTCTGGCCTCCGTGGCCGTCGAACCCCTCGCGAAGCGGCTCAAGACCACCAAGGGCAGCTTCTACTGGCACTTCGCCAACAGGGAGGCGTTGATCGACGCCGTGTTGCAGCGCTGGGAGGAGCTCAACACCGAAGGCGTCATCACGGCGGTGAACGACGAACCGGATCCGGAACGGCGGCTGCGGAACCTGTTCAAGGCGGTCCCCGCGGCGACCGACGGGGATCCGATCGAGGTCGTCCTGGTGGGCAGTGTCCGGCACCCCCAGGTCGCCGCCGCACTGCGGCGGGTCACCGAGCGCCGTATCGACTACGTGACCCAGATCCTCGCCGAGCTCGGTTTCCCGGCCGACGAGGCGCGCCGCCGCGCCGTGCTGATCTACACCAGCCACCTGGGCCAGACCCACCTGATGCACGCCGCGCCGGACGTGCTCCCGGCCGGCAGAGACGACCGCAAGCGCTATCTGGAGACGGTGCTCGAGGTCCTGCTGCACCGCGACTGATCCCTGCCCGGTGCCGGCACGGGGCGCGTCTCGGATGTCAGACGGCTCCGCTCGGCCGGCCGCGTCGGAGGTGTCGCCCGGATGCCATGCTGGCCGCATGAGCGAGCGGAGCGCGCGCCGATGAAGGCGTGACCCGTCCTCACGCGGCCACCCGGCCGTGACGAGGGCGGGCGAGGCCCGCTGGCCACTGCGATCAGCCGTCGACGGGGAGGCCTCTGTGAGCATTCTGATCACGAACATCGGGGAGCTGGCCGGGGCCGACGAAGAGCGGTGGCTGATCCCGGACGCCGCGCTGGTCGTTGACGGCGATCGGATCGCGTGGGCCGGGCCCGCCGCCGAGGCGCCGGCCGCCGACGAGGAGTACGACGCGGGCGGCCGGGCGGTGCTTCCCGGATTCGTCGACTCGCACGCGCACCTGGTGTTCGCGGGAGAACGCGCGGAGGAGTTCGCCGCGCGGATGAGCGGCCGGCCGTACGCCGCCGGGGGCATCCGCACGACCGTCGCGAAGACCCGCGCCGCCTCCGACCAGGAACTCGGCGCCAACGTACGGCGGCTGGTCGCGGAGATGGCCCGGCAGGGCACCACCACGGTGGAGTGCAAGTCCGGTTACGGGCTGACCGTCGCCGACGAGGAGCGCGCGGTACGGATCGCCGCCGGGCTGGTCGACGAGGTCACCTACCTGGGCGCACACGTCGTCCCGGCCGGAGCCGACCCGGACGAGTACGTCCGGCTGGTCGCGGGGGAGATGCTGCGGGCCTGTGCGCCGTACGCGCGGTGGATCGACGTGTTCTGCGAACGCGGGGCGTTCGACGCCGACCAGACCCGGGAGATCCTGGCCGCGGGCCGGGCCGCCGGGCTGATCCCGCGCCTGCACGCCAACCAGCTCGGCCACGGTCCGGGCGTCCAGATCGCGGTGGAGTACGGCGCCGCGTCCGCCGACCACTGCACGTTCCTGTCCGACGCGGACGTGGCCGCGCTCGCGGACTCGGAGACGGTGGCGACCCTGCTGCCCGGCGTGGAGTTCTCCACCCGGCAGCCCTATCCGGACGCCCGCCGTCTCATCGACGCGGGGGTGAGCGTGGCGCTCGCGACCGACTGCAATCCGGGCTCCTGCTACACCTCCAGCATGGCGTTCTGCATCGCCGTGGCGGTCCGGGAGATGCGGATGACGCCGGAGGAGGCGGTACGGGCGGCCACCGAGGGCGGCGCGCGGGCGCTGCGCCGGACCGACGTGGGGCATCTGCGGCCGGGCGCGCGGGCCGACGTTCTGCTGCTCGACGCCCCGTCGCACATCCACCTGGCATACCGGCCCGGTGTTCCGCAGGTGGCAAAGGTGTGGCGGTCTGGACTGCCGGTATGACGAAACAGAAACGACTTGTGCCGATTATGGTCGCGGCCTGCACCCGCCAGGTCGCGTGCTCGTGCGTGGCGAGTTCGGGGAGGGGAGTCTCCGCCCCCGTGCGCAGCAAAGAGGTGACGGCGAGCAGGCTCGCCCAGACGCTGCCGTCGCGGACCGTCCGAATCACGAGCCTGCTCGCCGTCATCGGTCTCCCTGCCTTCATGGCCCGAGCCATGGTTCCTGGAACCATAAGTGGATCATCAGCGGCAGATCGTGACACTGCGCGAGCTGTGGCACAGCAGGCTCAGGCTCACAGGTTTCCTTAGGGATCCGTGATGTTTCGTAGCGGTCGCTAGAAGGCGTCGAGTTGCTGTGGCTGCTCACGGTCGCGAAAGCGGGGTGCGCCCGATGACGCTTCGCCGGTGGGCGGTCGACGCCCTGACGGGCTGGCCTCGCTCGGATTTTCGAATCACTGAGCGGATTACGGGTACGGGCCGCTACTGTGCGTACATGCTTGGTCGCTCGTCATCCAGTCGTGTCGCATGAGCCGTAAGCTTGCGCTGGCTGAGGGTCAGGTGGCCCGGACGGCGACCGCCCGGGTGCTGCTGCGTGGCGGGGTGGACGAGCGGACCGGTGAGGCGCTGACGGCGCGGGTGGTGGCTGAGCGGGTGGGCTGGTGCGCGGACCTGGTCGCTGGGATGGTCGCCGGTCTGCTTGCAGGGCACTGGAATGCCGAGGATATGGCGGGGCTGGCGGCCGGGGTGGATGATGCGGGCCGTGTCTTGCCGTCGAATGCGTGGATGGCGTTGCGCCGCCTGGGCTGGGCCGTGACCGTGCCTGAGGGGGTGCGGGTCAATGACCGGATCGTGCGGATGGCTCAAGAGCAGACCGGGCGGATCCTGCGTGGTGTGCAGCACCGCGCTCAGATGGTCGGCGGGATCCTGGCGGCCTGGCCCGTCGACCCGGCCAAGCGTACGCCGACCGAGTGGGACGCCGTCCGTGAGGCGATCCCCGACGGCCGCGCCCTGTCCAGCAGTGTGATCAAAGCACGCACACGGCAGATCACCGCGTTCGCCGCCAGGCATGGGCGGCTTCCGGTTGATGTGTTCGACCTGGAGCAGGCGCCGCGCGTGGCGCGGATGCTGGTGCTGGCCGCGGTGGACCGCCAGCAGGCCACCCTGGAACGCGGCGACGACGCCCCAGCGAGGGTCCTGCTGCGGCTGCAGTTGCCCACCCGTCTGGATCCGCGCTCGTACGCCGACTGGTCTTGGGTGGCGTGCCCGCTCACGCTGCCGTCCACCGTCCCGCCTGATGCGGTGCTGCACCTGCCCACGCTGCGCCCGCAGGGCTGGAAAGTGCACGCGGATCTGTCGTTCTCCCATCCCGTCCCCAAGTCCGAACGGAAGGGTCACACGACGGCGCTGGGGGTGGACTGGGGCTTGACCACCCTGCTCAGCGCGGGGCCGTGTCGTTTGCGTCCCGATGGCACCATTACCGCGTTGGGGGCCGGGGCGATGTTCCGGGCTGGTGGGGTGATGGCCCGCCAGCATCGGCTGCGCCGCCACGGCGAACACCTGCACGCTAAAACCGATACCTACGAACGTCTCATCGGCGACCTGGAGGGGCACCACCTGGCCGCGAAGTACGCCGTCCTGAAGGACGAACGTCGGCATGTGGCCGATCGCCGGGCGGGGCTGAATGACGCGTTGGCCTGGTCGGCGGCGCGGTGGGCGGTGGATCAGGCGATCGCTGCGGGTGCGAGTGTGATTTATGTGGAGGATCTGCGGTCGATGGAGGCCAAGGGCATGGGCCGCACCCTCAACACCCGCCTGTCCCAAGCGGTGCGGGGGCAGATTGTCGGCAACATGCGGCACCTGGCCGCCGAGACCGGTATCGCCGTGGTCACCGTCCCGCCGAAGAACACCTCCAGGCACTGCCCGCAGTGTCTGGTCCCGTTGCGGCACTGCAAGGCCCCCGACTGGCCTGCCACACCCGGGTGGAAGTGGGCGATCTGCCCCGACCCGCAGTGTGGCTGGCAGGGCGATCGCGACCAGGGCGCATGGCGGCGTATCGCCGCCCGCGGCCTCACCCACCAGCACACCACCACCGTTGACCGCGGCACCGGCCAGATGACCATCGGCCGCATCGTCGACAACCTCGAAGCGGTCGCGGTCATCACCGCGACCGCCGCTCCCTCAGCCAGTGGGGGTGACCGGTCCAAGACCGGGCCGACCCCGCGCCGAACCTCACGCCCCGTGCCCAGGCGACGCGGGGCACCCTCCACCCCCGGCCCTCAAAGGCCGGCGGGTCAGCGTCCGGAGGGACACGCTCACACGGACCCCAGACTGCCTCGCGCGGCCTGCCGGTACCAGGGCGTGCGCACACCTGTGCATACGATCAGCTCAACCACCCCCACCACCCGCCGGGACCGGACACGGCACCGGCCGCGAGGGGCGGCACTGGGCGCAGGCTTCCACCTGCACGCCCACGCCACCCCACCACGATGGGCAGATCCCCCAGTCACAACACTCGATGTGACCACGGATCCCTAAGCTGATCAGAGACGCTGCTGTTGGCCTCGCCGGGGTGGACTCCATGCCCTGCATGTCGAGGAGCGTCATCGTCAGTTCACCTCCCTGTCGTGTTCGTGTCTCCGACACCCGCGAGGGTCCTCGCGGGTTGCTCTGGTGCCGCCAGGAACGGCAGGTGGACCGGCCGGTCGTGCATCGCCGCGCCGAGCGCGAGCAGGACGCCGGCGGTCCCGGTGCCCAGGTCCATCGAGAGCCGGAGCAGGTTCTCGCCGGGGAAGGCCAGGCCGCCCTCGTACGAGACGGCGTGCCAGGCCAGGTCGCGGACGTGCGCGGCCGCCTGCGGATCGCCCTGCCGGGCGAGGTGCAGCAGCATCCCGGCGCGTCCGCTGAACAGCCCGGACTGGGCGTAGTAGACCGACCGCGCGGCGCGCCGGATCCCTTCGCGGGCCTCGGCGAACCGGTCGTCCGTACGGTGCGCGAGGTAGTCGTCGATGACCTTCGCCGCGGCGTCCAGGTGACCGAGGTGGGCCAGCGTGAACGCCGCCCCGTACAGGCCGAGCCCGGTGCCGGACGGCGGGTTCGTGGCGTGCTCGATCAGCCAGTCCTCGTGGTCGACCGCGCAGCCGGTGACATCGAGGGCGTACAGGATGCCCGCCGCGCCGTACGCCAGGCCGAGCGCGCCGCTGCCGAACTGCTGGATGTCGCCGGGGAAGAGCCGGTCGTCGCGGTCCGGCGTGGCGCTGGCCATGATCGCCGTGCTCAGCGCCGAACGCGCCTGCTCCCAGCCCACCGGATCGGCCGTGATCCGGGGACGGGGGACCGACGAGCCGTGTGCCCGTCGTCGCGTCGCGGGAGATCTCCGCGACGGCCGGCTCGAGGAACCCGTCGGGTACCGGGAACCGTTCGGCGATCACCTCGGCCAGGTGCGCGGCCTTCGTCCGGTCGAGCTGGAACAACGTCGTCAGCGGGGCGAACAGCGCGAGTCTCAGGCAGGCGAGACAGTACCGGTCGACGGCCGTGCCCCGGCGGTCGGGCGGGGCCAGGAAGCCGGGGTTGGCGAGGATCTGGCGTCCTTCGTCGGCCGCCGCCGCGGCCGTCTCGAAGTCGATCAGCGCGATCGTGTCGTCCGGCCGCACCACGATGTTGAACATGTGCAGGTCGTTGAAGACGATCCCGCGGGCGTGGACGGCCTCGACGACGCGTTCGGTGCCCTCGTAGACCTTCAGGGCCCACGCGGTGTACTCGGCGAGCCGGGCGGGGTCGGGCTCGGGGTCGAGCAGCGGATGCCGCTCGGCGAAGAAGGTGTTGAGCGTGCGGCCCTCGACGAACTCCTGCACCAGGAAGTGGTGGCCGCCCAGGGTGAAATAGTCGCGGACCGCGGGCACCCCGTCGATCCCGGCCAGCCGCTCCAGCATGTCGCGCTCGCGCTCGAGCCGCGT
Organism: Actinoallomurus sp. NPDC050550; assembly: GCF_040655075.1. Classification (NCBI taxonomy): domain Bacteria; kingdom Bacillati; phylum Actinomycetota; class Actinomycetes; order Streptosporangiales; family Thermomonosporaceae; genus Actinoallomurus; species Actinoallomurus sp. NPDC050550. The sequence goes on from NZ_JBFAJC010000015.1 coordinate 62,403, forward strand.
GACGGCGTCGGCGTCGTCGGCCGCCAGACCGGCGTGCGGCCGGCCCTCCTTGAGGACCACGCGCTCGCCGGTCCGGGTGTCCTCGGCGGCGTAGACCCCGCCGCCGTTGGAGAAGTGCAGCGCCTCGGTGACCTTGTACGGCAGCCCGGCCATCGTGACCCCGTTGCGTGCGTCGAGGTAGGGCCGCAGGCAGCCGGGGACGGTCACCCACTCCGGAACCTTGAACACCGGGTCGCGGCGGTCCGGCACGAGCCGGCCGTCGCCGTCCTCGATGGCCGAGACGAGCCGGCCGCTCTCGTCCATGCAGTGGCGTTCGGCGAAGCCGCCGTAGCGGACGTAGAGGGGCCCGTCGCCGATCCGCAGATCGGTGAGGATGTACGGCCCGGGCTCGCCGGTCAGGAGTGCGCCGAGCTCTCGTAGAATCCCCTGGAGTTCGGCCTCGTCGCGCGGATAGATGGTGACGAGTTTCCCGCTTCCACCGCGCGGCGCGTATTTCGCGTTGCGCATCAGCAGGACGTCGACACTGCGCAGGTGCTTGAAGGAAATGCCGCGCGGAACGCAATAGTCGCGCACCCGGGTCAGCACGCCCTCGGCGTTGTCGTGACACGCCGACACGTGGATCTTCCAGCCCTGCCGGGGGATCTGCTGGGCCGGCGGGACGTAGACGAGCCACTCGCTGCGGCGAATCCGCTGCCAACCCTCGGGAAGGGACTCATCGGCGATGGAGAAAGCCGGGCGCTCCTGTCCGTCCAGGACGTCATAGAAGAGCCTGTCTTTCTGGCAATACAGCTCGTACTGCTTTTCCACCGATGCGTCCTCTGCTCGGAAGTGGACCGGTCGGGAGAGGCCCCGGGTGTTACGAGAACCGAGAATGTCAGGACGCCGATGGATCGCCTAGGGACAAGTATCACGAATGACCCGTGATGATGTCCTATGGCATCTTGTGACTGTGAAAGCTGACAAGTCGCCTCACGCGGCATCTGTGCAGATAGACGCTATTCCGAGAATGGCTACTCGACAGTAGAGACCGGCAACGGATGGCGCCTCGGGCGCCGGCCGGTCAGCCGGCCGCTTCTCGTCCGCCGGTCGACCCCGTCGCGTCAGGCGGCGTCTCGTCGTCAGGCCGGCTCAGTGTGCGGTGCAGGTGATATGGCCGGGCCGATTCGGTGTGCACAGGGCGGTGGGCGCGCACGGCGATGGGGCCGTGTCGGCCGACACGGTGCGCGGACCGCTGTTCGCCGTCGAGGGCGGTAGGGTGAGGCGCATGTCGGGGGTCTCGGCCGTGGCCACCGCGCGGTCGGCGGGTGCCGGGAGGACGGTGCCTTCCGGGCGGGCGACCGGCAGGTGTCCGCCTTGAGGAAAACTGCGCGCGATCTTGGTGCAAGCGGCACTCCGCCATGGTTAGATCGGTGTCACCCTTGGGCATTCACTACGCAGTGCCCGAGGTCGATAACGCTCGGTGTTGATATTGTCGGTCGCGTGGGGGTCCCTGCGGCCGGCCATTCGATGAGGAGAAGGCAGATGGCTGCCGATCCAAGCTCGCTCGCCCTGGCCACCCCGTGGCGGAAGAGCACGCGCAGTTCGTCAGGCGGTTGTGTGGAGGCTGCTCTGGCCGAGGTCGTTCGACGGCGACCGGAGACGGCCGTGGACGACGCGCATCGGGTCGATCTGCCAGTGCCGTCCGGCGCCTGAGGCGACCGGCCTTACGCGTGTTTCCTGCCGCGTCGCCTGCCCGATCGTCCTCAGGTGTACGGCCGTGGTCACGCGTCCAGCGGTGTCTCGTCCCTCATCTGCGCTGCGACCGCCTCGATGAAGGCCATTGACTCCTCTTCCGGGAGTGCCAGTTGACGAAGGTGGTCGAACGCCTCGAGGTAGGCGGCGATCTGCTCGCTGTCGGCCACGGTGAGGTCACCGCCGCGTGCATTCTCGAGGTACAGGACGCCTGCGGGTCCGCTGTCGAATCCGAGAAGCGTGAAGTCGCCGAGCAGGCCGAAATGTGACCCTTTATCGAATGGGATCAATTCGATCGTCACATCCGGCATGCGCGCGATCTCGAGAATGCGGGCGAGTTGACGCGGCATGATCTTGGGATCGCGTTGCCCGCCGACCCGTCGCCGGATCACCGCCTCGTCCAGGACGTAGTGCTGCTGCGGCCGGTCCTCGCGGTTGAACACCTTGTCCTGCCGCAGGAGACGGACCTCGATGACCGCTTCTACCGCGACGGCGGACGGCAGGTACTCGATCGTCAACGCGCGTGCGTATTCCTCGGTCTGAAGAAGTCCGGGCACAAGAAGCGGCGAGAACCAGCGAATGCTCGACGCCCCGAGCTCGTAGCCGAGGTACGTGGCATAAGCGCTGTCCAGGTCGGCCTTGTAAGGATCCCACCAGCCGCGGGTCCGCGCGCCGCGCGCGAGCTTGGACAGATCCCGGATACGGGATTCGTCGGTGACCCCGCAGTATCTCAGTAGCGCCTGAAGGTCGGTCGTCGATATGCCGACGTTTCCGCCTTCGATCCTGATGAGTTTGGACGGCGACCAGTCAAGCGCGCGGGCGACCTCCTCCTGCGTCTTGCCGGCGTCGCGGCGTATCCGCTGAAGCTCGGCCGTGAGGCGCGAGCGCTGAACGACAGGGCCGGGATCCGATGCCATATCTCCCCCCTCACCGGTGAAGATCGAGAATCAGTGGGGCGTCCGTCATCTCGCCTTCTGCCGCCTTCCAACGGGCTTAGACTAAATCAGCGAGATGGCAGGATGCCATACCCTTTTGCAGCAAGGTGGCAAGCGTCCACCCGGACAGTCACTCGGGTAACGCTCGTGGCGCGTTCCAATACTGCTTGCCGGTCGATTGACGTGCATGTCGACCAGGGGTAATGATGTTCGCCTCGGTCGTTTCGCGGTCCAGGGTGACGAGTGACGGTCAGAAGAATTTCAGTCGTTCGAAATCCGTGGATTCGGCTTCCCGAATATAGACCGCGCCGCCGTCGTGCATGATCTTTTCCAGGAACGCGTAGACCTGGAGCGCCCGGTTGATCACGTCCGTCTTCGTGTCCTGAGTCAGCTGGACGACATCGTCCAGCGCCGTGGCGGAGCGAGCGGTGAGGTTCACGGTCACCCGCTCCAGAGGGCTCTGCGAACGGCCGGCCGCGGGCGCTCGGCCCGGTCCCGACTCCGCCTCTCGCGGTGCGGATCTCGGTGTCTTCGGCATGGCGTCCATCCACCTCTCATCCGCCCCGCCCCGCGCGGCCGACAGGTGACCGGTGGCGGGATAGCGTGCCGTACGGTCACATTGTGCGGGTCGCCTGCTCGCCCTGCCAATAAAAGCAGGGTCGCAGGAAGGTGACATGCCGATAGCCGTATGGCGCCACGCGTATGCCATGTGACCGGCGTATGGCGCATGGCCGGACGGTGCCGTGAAAGGCCAGGTGGTCGCCGTTTCCGGCGCGGAGTCGTTCCGCTGTCGCGTCCCGTCGCCCGGTCCGCTCGCCGCCACCTCGCCGGAGGACAGTGCGCACGTCGGCGTCACGCATCGCGGCGGTGGGCAGGGCGACTCCGGGCACAGAGCGAGCGGGCACCGTGAAAGGGGGCATGGCGGGAGTCCGCACCGCGGAAGGCCGCACAACGGGAGCGGGCGCGACGAAAGTGCGCACCGTGAGAGTGCGCACACGGCGAGCGTGCACCGAGAAAGCGCGCACGACGGAAGCCCGCAGCGAGCGAGTGCGCGTCACGATAGCGCGCACAGCGCGGGGAAGCGTGACGCGGGGGCGCATAAGGGAATGTCCGCGATAGGGGCCTGGCGATGCACGTCCTGGCCGATAAACAGCAGGCAATTGGCTTTATCGCCAAATAGATAATTGTGTCAATTTGGTTAGGTGGACTGCCGAATAATCGAGCGTTTCGCCGGTAATCTCTATATCGAGGCAAGCAGCATAACTGCTCCACCTCATAGGAGACGAGCGGTGCAAACGAAATGGAATGACGAGACCACCATCGGCCGGGAAGCGACGGAGAACCCGACCGGCCGCGCGGACGTGGCCATCGAGCGGCAGACGCACGAGATGACCGCCACGATGGGGGACCTGCGGCTGCGGACCGCTTCGGACGAACCCGTTCACTCACCGAGCGGAATGGCCACGGCAGGCCTGAAGACGGCGATCGCCGGACTGATCGCCAGCGCACCCTTCATCACCGGCGGTTACCTGCTCCACGCGCCGGCCTGGCTCGCCCTCGTACTGGCCATGCTGGCCTTCCTGCCGCTCGTCACCTGCATCGGCGTCGTGGTCATCGCGCAGGAGTTCCGGCGCGGCACCGCCCCGTGCACCGTACGGCCGTCTCGGACTCCCGGTCGGCCCGCCTCACCTCGCCGGTCGGCTCGGACCCTCGGCCGGCCCGGCTCGCCTCGCCGGCCGTCTCAGGCTTCCGGCCGGCCCGCCTCACCTCGCCGGACGTCGTCGCCGACGCCCGGCCGCCCGTCCGCGCAACCACCCTCTCCCCGGATGGAGACCCTTCATGTACATCGTTCTCGCGGTGATCGTCGCCCTCTTCATCGGCGCGCGTTCCGAGCGCGCCCGTCAGGCCCACCGGAACTGGGGCATGTACAAGGCCCGCCTCGCCGAGATGCGCGGCCTGCGGATGCGGGAGACCGCCCGGGCGATCTTCGGGATCGTCGCCCTGCTGGCGGTGATCGTTCTCGTCAGCGGTATCGGCGGTTGACGCGGATCAGCGGCGGCCGCTCGGCGTCGATGTAGTCGACGGCGAGGACCTCGGCGATGAACAGCACATGGTCACCCGCGGTGACATGCTGCCGGGCCTCGCACTCCAGCGCGGCCGCTCCACTCTCGATCACCAGCGCCCCGGACCGCGACCCCCGATGGTGGGGCTCCCCGGCGATCAGCAACCGGGCGCTCGGCCGGCCCGCCGCGGCGAACCGGCCGGCGAGCGCCCGCTGGTCCGCGGCCAGCACGGTCACGGCCCAGCGTTCGCACCGCTGCAGCACCTCACTGAGGTACGACGTGCCGTCGACTCCGACCAGCACCATCGGCGGATCGAGCGAGACGGAGGAGAACGCGGTCAGCGTCGTGCCGATGTCGTCGCGTCCGTCGCGCACGGTGACGACCACCACGCCGGTCGCGAACGTCGCGAGCGCGTCGACGAGATCGGCGGCCGGAACCCCGCCCCCGGTCACGGCGCGGCCGGGCGGCCGGCGTGCGTCAACGGATCTCCCAGGTGCCCGGGAGCAGGAGCGGGCCGCCGGACGGCAGGCCGAGGCGCGCCGCGATCCCGGTGATCGGCCCCCAGGCGTCCACCCGGGCGCTCGCCGCCGTACGGTCGTCGCTGGACTCGGCCGGGCGCAGGCGATCGAGCGGCGTGACGCGGGGGTAGGTCCGCACCGGCGCGTCGACGGGCAGCCCGGCCTTCTTCCGCGCCAGGTCGACCGCGTACGCGAGGCCGCCGAGCTCGTCGACCAGCCCCCGCTCGTGGGCGTCCGCCCCGGTCCACACCCGGCCCCGGGCCAGCTCGTGCACGCGGTCGCGGGACATTCCCCGGCCGTCGGCGACCTTGCCGGTGAAGTCGTCGTACACCCGGTCGAGGAAGGTGTTGACCCGTGCCCACTCCTCCTCGGTGAAGTCACGCGTCGGCGCGTACATCCGGGCGTGCGCCCCGTGTTCGACGGTGCCCAGCCCGATGCCGAGCCGCTCGAGCAGGTCACCGACGACGGGCTTGCCGAAGACGACCCCGATCGACCCGGTGAGCGTGCCCGGCTGCGCGACGATCGTGCTGGCGGGGGCGGCGACGAAGTACCCGCCGGACGCCGCGACGTTGCCCATCGACACGATCACCGGCTTGCCGGCCTTGCGGGCGAGGACGACCTCGCGCCAGATCGTGTCCGAGGCGACGTACGAGCCGCCGGGGCTGTCGATCCGGAACACGATCGCCTTGACCTTGTCGTCCCGGACCGCCGCACGGAACGCCGCCGCGATGGTGTCCGAACCGATCGACGCGCTCTGCCCGGGCAGGAGGCTGCGGCCGCTGCGGCCCAACCGGATCGGCCCGTGCCCCTGGATCAGCGCGACGACGTCCTGCTGCGGACGCGGGATCCGCTTGGCGACGCTTTGGGCGCGGTTGTAGCGCGCGACGTAGCGCAGCCGGACCTCCCCGTCGGCGCCGGATCCCCGCGCCGCCTTCCGGACCTCGGCGTACACCTCGTCGCGGTAGGCCAGCCGGTCCACCAGGCCGGCCTCGAGGGCCTCCGAACCCAGGAGCGGCGCCTGGTCGATCAGGTCGCGGACGCGCTCCTCGGGTAGCCCGCGCCCGGCGGCCACGCCCGCGATCACCTGCTCGCCGACGGAGGAAACGATGCGGTCGGACATCTCCCGGTGCTCGGGCGTGTACGAACGCTCCATGAAGGTGTTCGCGGCCGTCTTGTACTCGTGCCGCTTGGCGAACCGCGGAGTGATCCCGGCCTTCTCGAGGGCCTCGTTGAAGAAGGGCTCTTCCAGCGCGACGCCGGTCAGCGCCAGGTCGCCGGACGGCTGCAGGTAGATCCGCTCGAACGCGGTCGCGAGATAGTACGGGACGGTGCCGCGGCCGGTCTCCCCGAACGACTCCGCCCAGGCCACGGTCAGCTTCCCCGCCTGGCGGAACGCCTGGACGGCCGCCCGGAGCTCCTGGGCGACGGCGAGGCCGAGCCGGTTGCCGCCGATCCGTACGATGAGCGCCCGCACCCGCGGGTCCGAACGGCCCTTCCGCAGCCCGTCGAGGACGTCGCGCAGATGGGCCCGGCGCATCGACACGACCGCGCTCACCGGGTCGGCGGGCGGGCCTTCGACGATCCCGTCGGTGAGATCGAGTTCGAGGATCAACGGCGCGGTGCGGCGTTCGCGCGCGTCCTTCAACAGGTCGACCACTGCTCCGGCATCCACCATGAGGCAACCCTATGCCGCCCGCCCACCGCCGCGTCGCACCGAGGCGACGATCCGGCGGGCGGGCGGCCGAGGCCCGGTGGCCCGGGACGGGGTCCGGCCGGGACGGGCGGGAGCTTGTCAGGGTGTGGGGGTCGGCGGGGTGGGTGGACCCGCCGGGCCGTGGTGGCGGTCCGACGAGGTAGGCCCGTTGGACCACGGGGGACGGCGGGGTGGGTCGGTTCGTGGGGATCGGCGGGGTGGGTCGGTTCGTGGGGGTCGGCGGGGTGGGCCGGTGCCTCGGGGGCACCGGCCCACGATGGGTCAGCCGAGTCCCGAGGACAGCGCGGTCATCAGGGTGCCGGTGTCCCCGGACATCTCCCAGATCATCGCGCCGAGCAGGTTCTTGCTCTTGATGTAGTCGGTCTTCTTCCCGATGGACCAGGGGTCGTCGAACGTCCACCACTGGCCGTTCGCGCCGGTGTAGCAGTACGTCGCGACGGCCTGCTCGTTGTGGTACACCGTGCAGCCCGGGACGTTCGCGGCGATGTTCTTGTAACCCCGGGTGCCGGCCTCCTCCGGGAAGTCGCCGGGTGCCGCGCCGTTCGCGGACTGCCACTCGCCGTTCTTGCCGCCGTCGGCCACCTGCTGCCAGCCCCGGCCGTAGAACGGGATCCCGATCGTCAGTTTGCGGGTGCTCACCCCCGCGTCGGTGTAGACCTTCACCGCCGAGTCGACGCTGAAGTGGGTGGAGTACGGGTCGTTGTTGTCGACGTACAGGTTCGCCTGGTCGCCGGTGCGGTTCGGCTCCCAGGAGTTGTCGCTGCCCGCGCCGTGGAAGTCGTACCCCTGCACGTTGGCGAAGTCCAGGGAGTTGAAGATCTTGGACAGGTCCCAGCCGTTGTTGACCTTGACCGGGTCGGCCGGGGTGAAGGCGGTCAGCAGGTGGCCACCACCCAGGGCGTCCAGCTGGCTGCGGAACTCCGCGAGCAGCGCGGTGAGGTTCGCCTTGTCGCTCGGGTCGTAGTGGTTACCCGGGTGCCCGTTCGGGTCGCCCGGCCACTCCCAGTCGACGTCGATGCCGTCGAACACGCCCGCGCCGGTCCCGGCGCCGCCGGTCCCGTCGGACGACACCGGCAGGTTGCCCTTGATGAACATGTCGATGCAGGAGCTGACGAGCTTCTTGCGCCCGGCGTCCGTCTTGGCGGCGTCGGAGAAGAACTTCGAGTACGTCCAGCCGCCGATCGACACGAGCACCTTCAGGTTCGGGTACTTCGCCTTGAGCTTCTTAATCTGGTTGAAGTTGCCCTTCAGCTTCTGGTCCCACGTGTCGCCGACGCCGTCGACGCTGTTGGCCGCCGACACCGAGTCACCGTAGTCGGCGTACGCGTCACCAGCGCCGGTGCCCTGGTCGGGGTCCTCCGGGTTGGTCGACGTGCTCTTCGTGGTCTCCAGGCAGGTCAGGTTGGTCGGGTCGAGGTTCTCAAACGCGTAGTTGAGCACGGTGAGCTTCCCGGCCGCGCCCGTCGTGTCGAGGTTCTTGATCCAGTAGTTGCGGCCGTAGATGCCCCACTGGGGGTAGTAGCCGACCTTCTGGTACGAGCCGCCGCCACCGCCGCCGGACTGCGTCGTGCCGGTGACCGGCGCGCTCTTGGCAGACTCGTTCCCCGCCGCGTCCCGTGCCGTGACGGTGTAGGTGTGGCTGCTGCTCGCGGCCAGCCCGCCGATCGTCGCGCTGGTCGTGGTCGACGTGGCGACCACCGTGGATCCCTCGTACACGCGGTAGTCCGTGACGCCGACGTCGTCGGTGGACGCGGTCCAGGCCAGGCTGAGGGAGCTTGACGTCGTGCCGCTGACGCGGAGGCCGGTGGGCGTCGTCGGCGGTGACGTGTCGCCCCCACCGCCACCGCCGCCGGTGCAGGACTGCCCGTTGAGCTTGCAGTTCAGCGGGGTCGCCGACTCGGGCGCGCCGACCCAGCCGAAGCTCGCCGAGGCGCCGGGCGCGAGGGTGCCGTTGTAGTCGCGGTTGGTGAAGGTGTAGTGCGTGCCGCTCTGGGTCATCAGCGCGTCCCAGTACGACCCGACGGATCCGCCGGCGGGCACGTCGAACTCGACCTTCCAGCCGTTCAGGGTCGTGGATCCGCCGTTGGTGATCGTGTACTTGCCCTGGTAGCCGGTGCCCCAGCCGGAGTCCTTGGTGAAGGTGGCGGTGGGAGCGGTGGCCGCGCGGGCGTTCGGGGTGAAGTGGGGCAGGGCGAGGAGGGCCGTCGCCGCGAACGCGACGACGAGCCGGAGGATGGTCCGTCTCAAGTTCGGCTCCTCTGAGACTGGCGGGGGAGGAGCACGGCGCCGTACTGGCCGAAAAGAAAACCTTCTTTCCAGTTGGTGGGAAGCTAACTCCGCTGGCGAGCCGCGTCAATGCCCGAAAAACCGGTGGTCAGCCCGGCTGTGCGGGTGGTTTCCGGCGGAGGCCGCCCCGACCTGCCCGTTACGCTCACTGGTATGGGCGACGGGGACGGCTGGGTGAATTGCGACGCGGGTCATCGCCACTGGGGACGGCACGGTGCCGCCGGTCTGCTCCTCTATCACCAGGGTCCCGAGCCGCACGTCCTCCTCCAGAAACGCGCCCTCCTGTCGATCGGCGGCGGCACCTGGGGGATTCTCGGGGGCGCCCGCCACAGCCACGAGGACGCGATCACAGGGGCGCTGCGCGAGGCGGGGGAGGAGAGCACACTCGACCCGTCCGTCGTCCGGGTCCACGGCCTCGTCGGCGAACACCACGGCGGCTGGTCGTACGAAACGGTGATCGCCTCGGTCGCCGAGCGGCCCCGCGTCCGCCGCGCGTCCTTCGAGACCGCCGCCGTCGCCTGGGTCCACGCCGACGAGGTGCCCCGCAAGAAGCTGTTCCCCGCGTTCGCCGACGGCTGGTCCCGGCTCCGCGAGGCACTCGTCCGCCCGGTGCTCGTCGTGGACGCCGCCGCCCTCGACGGGACGGACGGCGACGGCGCCGCCGCCGTCGAGTGGCTCCGCGACCGGCTCGCCGCGCTCGGCCCCGTTCCGGACCTCCCGGGCACCGTCGCCGACCTGTCCTATCCGGAGATCGTCCTGGCCATAGGCGACGCGGACGTTCCCGGAGTGGACGGCGTACGGGTCGTGGCGGTGCCGGCCGGGGCCGAGGCGTTCACCGAGCTGGCCGCACCGGGCGCTCCGGACGAGCATCGCGTCGTCGTCACGGGCGATCCGGAGCGGAGGCGCCGCACGCTGGCGGCGGGCGCGGCGCTCGCCGACCCGAGCTGGCTCCGCGGCCTCCTCTCCTGAGCGCCGTACGTCGTCCTACCAGGGCAGCGGGCCGTTCTCGTCGAAGTAGCCACCCGTGGGCCCGTCTTCGCCGGTCAGAGCCAGGTCGACGGCGACCTTGGCGCCCTGCGCCGGCGTACGGGCGCCCCGGTATTCGTTGAGGTCGGTGGCGCAGTGACCGGGCTCGCACGCGTTGATCTTGATCGCGGTCTCTCGCAGCTCCTTGGCGTACTGCGCGGTGACCGCGTTCAGCGCCGACTTGGACGACCCGTAGGCCAGCAAGGACGGCAACGTCGAGTCGGGAGCCGCGTGCATGCTGATCGACGCCAGGCGGCTGGAGACGTTGACGATCCGGCCCGCCGGCGAACGCCTCAGCAGCGGCAGCATCGCGTTCGTCACGGCCACCACCCCGAACACGTTGGTCTCATAGACCGCCCGCATCGCGGCCACGTCCGTCTCGCTCGGCGGACCGCCCACCGGACGGTCGGTGATCCCGGCGTTGTTCACCAGGATGTCGAGCCGTCCGAATCGATCGCCGATCCATCGCGCCGCCTCGGCGATCGACGATTCGTCCGTGACGTCGAGCCGGACATGGTGGAACTCGCCGCCTTCGGCGCTCAGGGCGGCGACCGCCTGTTCGCCTCGGTTCCGATCGCGCGAGGACACCAGCACCGCACAGCCGTACTGGGCCAACCCGCGAGCGATCTCCAGTCCGATGCCCTTGTTCGCCCCGGTGACCAGGGCCGATTTCGTTGCCATACGAAGATCCAACGATTTAGAGCGCGCTCGAAGTCAACCCTGTCGCTTCAATCAGGACGGGACGGGGCATGGTGGCCTCATGACGGATCGCGATGAAGATCCAGCTCCGGCGAAGCCCATTCTCATCGTCGACGGGGCGAACGTCGTGGGTTCCCGGGCCGACGGCTGGTGGCGGGACCGGGCCGGTGCCAACGAACGGCTGCGCGACCGGCTCGCCGCCCTCGGTGGGGTGGAGGGGCTGCCGGAAGCGGGCCCGGGCATCGCTCATCCGGAGATCATCCTGGTCACCGAAGGCGCCGCTCGGGGCGTGCCGAGTGTTCCCGGGGTACGAGTGGTGGCGGCGCCGGGCAGCGGCGACGACACCATCGCCCTGCTCGCCGTGCCCGAGGCGGACGAGAGCCGGACCGTCGTGACCGCCGATCGCGAGTTGCGCCGCCGCGCCGAGTCGGCCGGCGCTTCCGTCGTCGGGCCCCGCTGGCTCCTGGACCGCCTCGGCTGAGACCGCCTCTTCTTAATCGGTGTACGGACAAGATCGCGAATGTTATTGTCACGCTTGACAATAACGGGGGCGAGTACGGATGGCGGGAGAGCGGCGCAGGCGTCGTACGCCCGCCGAGGCGCGCGAGGAGATCTTGACGGCCGCGGCGGCGCTCATCGCCGAGCGCGGGCCGGACGGGGTCGGGCTGCGGCAGGTGGCCGAGGCGGTCGGGGTCACGCACGGCCTGGTGACGCACTACTTCGGCACCTACGGTGCACTGGTCCGGGAGGTCCTCCGGCGGGAGAACGCGCTGCTGCGCGAGCGAGTCCGCGACCGCATCCGCGCAGAGGCGGGCCTGCCGACCGCCAAGGGGATGATGGGCGTGCTGTTCGACACGCTCGCGGACGAGCGGTACGTACGCCTGTGGGCGTGGGCGGAGCTGCACGCCGACCTCGGAATGGCGGATCTGGGCCTGCGCGAGCTGGTCGACGCGATGGACCAGGGCATTCGCGCGGTACTGCCCTGGGAAGAGGTCCCCGGCCGGGATCGGATCGAGGCGGTCGTGCTGCTGGGCCTGTCCTCCGCGTACGGCTACGCACTCGGGCACCGCTCCTGGCTCTCCGGGCTCGGCCACGACCCGGCCGACCCGGACCGTGACGCCGCCTTCCGCTCCGACCTGACGACCGTGCTGGCCGGCTACATGACCGAGGCGTCCGGGCTGGTGCCCCGCGACAAGGAGGAACGGTAACAGTCATGACGGTCAACGTGGCCCTGCCGGTGGGCATCGCCGTACTCGTCATCGCCCTGCAGTTCATGACGCGACCGGTGCGGTGGCAGAACTGGATCTGGGTGGTCCTCTGCGTCGCCCGCGGCTTCGTCCCGCCGGGTCCCGCCCGCGCGACCGCCGCCGGCATCAGCCTGCTAGTCGTCTCACTGATCGCCTCTGCGATCTTCGGCGTGCTTCGTGGCCGGACGATGCCGATGTGGCGGGGCGAGGACGGAGCGGTCTACCGCCGGGGCGGCGGCGTCACGCTCCTGCTGTGGCTGGCCACGATCGCCACCCGGCTCGCGATCGGCGCGCTGGGGCAGTCGGTGTTCGCCGAGCCGTTCGCCTTCGACGCCCTGTGGCTGGGCCTGGGCGTCACCCTCGCCGCCCAGCAACTAGCCATGACCCACCGCGCGAATCGCCTCGCACGCCCCGCCCCCCGGGCCGACCGTGCTGGTCTTGGCCATGCTCGCCGCTGGTGAAGTGGCGGTCCCAGATCGGGAGCGCATCCGTATCGCCGAATGCACAGATTGGGGACAACTCGTGGAGTGGGGGATTCGGGCCGCTACGGCCGACTCCATCGAGGACGTCCTCGGCTGAGGATCGCCAGTACGTGAGCGGGCCCCGGGACGACGGTCCCGGGGCCCGCTTCATTCGTTGATCAGTGGAAGTCGTGGGGCTGCTTGGGCAGGACCACGTGGGTGGGGCCGCGCCACTTCTGTTCGGCGGAGAAGGCGGACTCGGACGGTGTGCCGCCGACGATCACCGGGAGGGTGACCTTGCTGCCGGCCAGGTCGACCGTTACCGCGGCGCCGGTGGCGTCGTCGTCCTGGGTGTCGGCGTCGGTGCCGATGAGGACGAGGGCGAGCCGGTGCCCGGCCTTGAAGCGGTAGTCCTGCGGCAGGGTGTCCCAGCGGACCGAGTAGGTCGTGCCGGGCGTCAGCGGTGAAGCATGGCTGAGGGAGAGCCGGTTCTGCGCGTCGAGGTAGCCGCGGGTCACCACGTTGACGTCGGACGTCACCGTGTCCGTGACCACCTTCTTGTAGCAGGCGTCGTCGGCGGCCGTGCTCTCACCGTGGCAGTCCTCGGTGGTCAGCGTCTTCACTCCCGAGCCGGCGCCGAGGTAGTTGACCCGCGTGTCGGTGCCGTAGTCGACGAGCAGCGCGCCCAGGTTGGCCGTCGGCTTGTTCAGCCTGACCTTCAGGCTGACCTGCGGCGTGCCGGACAGCCGGACGTCCTGCTTCAGCGGTGGGGTGGTGTAGGCCAGCCGGTACGGCTTCGCCGTGGTGGGGTCGGACACGTCGTCGCCTTCGGCCTGCTTCGTGTCGCTGTACGTGCCGGTGCCGGCGCCGGCCTTGAGACCGAGCGTGCCGTCGGCCTGCGGGCGCAGGCTCAGAGCCCGGGTGTGCGGCGCGGGCCAGTCGGACTGAGTGGCCCACTGGTCGGGGGCCACCTCCACGTCGGCGCGGGGCTGCTGCATGACGCCGTTGGGGAGCTTCCACAGCCAGTGGTCGAACCACTGGTGGAGGGTGTCGACCCAGGCGTCGCGGCGGAAGTCGAACGGGTCGACGTGGCCGTACTGCGACAGCCACACCTTCCGCGGCACTCCGCGCTTGGCCAGCGCCGCCCACCAGGTGGAGAACTGGCTCGGCTTGACGTTGAGGTCGTTCAGCCCGTGGATCGCGAAGACGCTGGCGTGCACCTTGCTCGCGTCGGCGATCGGCCCGACCCGGTAGTTCCGCTCATTCCAGAACGGGTTGTAGTTCCCGGTGGCGTCGTCCTGACCCTGGGCGAGCTTCTGGCGGACGGCGGCGCACTTGGCGGGCGGGTCGGTGTCGACGAACTCCGCGAGCCCGTCCTCCTCGCCCTTGAACCAGATGGTCCCGTTCACGCGGCTGTAGTCGTACCAGGAGCTGATCGCCGAGATCGGCACGATCGTGTCCAGGCCCTTGACGCCGGTGGCGGCGACGGCGTTGGCGAGCGTCCCGTCGTACGACTTGCCGATCATGCCGGCGTGGCCGGTGGACCAGGTGGCCTTCACCTCCTTGCCCTGGGCGTCGAAGGCCTTGGCCCGGCCGCCCAGCCAGTCGATGACGGCCTTGCCGCCGAGGACGTCGGAGGCGCCGCCGGAGGTGGGGCAGCCATCGGACTTCGTCGTGCCGTCCATGTCGACGTTCAGGACGGCGTAGCCGCGCGGTACGAAGTAGTTGTCGTAGTACAGCGGGAACTTCACCGGGTTGCCGTTGGCGTCGTACGCCTTGCGCTCGGACTCGTTGCCCCGGCCCGCGTTGTCGTAGTACGGGCTCTCGTCGATGATGGCGGGCACCTGGAGCCCGGCGTTCGTCTCCTTCGGCCGGATGATGTCGACCCGGATCAGGTCCTTCTTGCCGTCACCGTCGGCGTCGACGCTCGACTGGACCCGGACGAACTCCCGGATGGCGTTCTGGTACGAGAAGACGGGCTGGGTGACCCCGCCCGACACCTTGATCGTCGGCTTCTTCGCCGCATGGGCGGCGGGCATCCCGGCCGCCGTGAGGGCGGCCGCGACTGCGATGGGGGCGAGGACTCCTCGCCGTGCTGAGATCCGCACGCGCTACCTCCTGAGGTTGCGCGCGAAAATCTCTCGCAGTGCGCGGCGTCGTCACAAGGTCATTGCCACATGTGGCCCTATTCATCACGGCGGCTTGGCGCCGCGGTCAGAACCGGTTGAGCGGCCGGATGTTCGGCGCGATCGCCGAGTTGAGCTGAAGCAGGACGACCAGCGCGATGCTCACATAGGTGTTGACCACGCACAGCGCGAACGCGGCGGCGTACAGCACCTGCGGGATCACGATCCGGCGTTCGAACGCCCGCTGGAACCCGGGCGTCCGTTCGGTGTCGAGCAGCCCGGCCCTCCGCGCGTATTTGACGCCGGCCAGCAGCAACAGGCCCAGTGCCAGGAGGTTCACCCAGTACACGGCGACGGCGATCCGGAAGGTCATGAACTGCGCCAGCAGGGCGGTGGTGAAGGGCAGCAGGGAGACGCCGAGCAGGAAGGTGAGGTGCAGCCAGGTGAAGTTCCGGTCGCTGCCCTGAAGGTGGTTGAACAGCGTCTGGGAGCCGACGTAGAACATCCCGAGCGTCAGGAAGCTCATCAGGTAGGTGAGCAGGTTGGGCGCGACCTCCCCGAGGAGATGCCACAGCTCGCTCTCCGAGGACAGCGCGCCGCCGCTCCAGAGCGGCCGCTGCCGGTGGATCAGCTTCTCCGCGGGCACGTGCAGGTCCAGTACGAGCAGCGTGAGCACGATCGCGAACACACCGTCGTTCAGCGCCGACAGGCGTTCCAGGCTCCCGCCCGCGACGCGCTGGTACAGCGAGGTCACCGCTCACCGGCCGACAGCGGTGAGGCCCCCCGAAAGGGACGAATGATCATCGAACACCGTCCCATCATGGCGGTGTCGCCGTCCCCCTCACAACGGTCACTCCGGGACGAGCCAGACGGCGCCGAGCGGGGGCACCCGCAGGCGGGTCGAGGCCGGCAGGCCGTGGCTCGGCTCCTCGACCGCCTCCACCTCACCGAGGTTGCCGACGCCGCTGCCGCCGTACTCGTACGCGTCGGTGTTGACCAGCTCCCGCCAGCGGCCCGGGCGGGGCAGGCCGAGCCGGTAGTCCTCGTGCGGGATGCCGGAGAAGTTGACGACGCACGCGAGCGGCGAGCCGTCGGGGGCGTACCGGACGAAGGAGATGACGTTGCCCGCGACGTCGTCCGCCGCGATCCAGCGGAACCCCTCCGGGTCGGCGTCCATCGTCCACAGCTGCGGCGACCCGGTGTAGGCGCGGTTCAGGTCGCGGACCAGCGCCTGGACTCCCCGGTGGTAGTTGTTCTCGGCCTCGTCGAGCAGCCACCAGTCGAGGGATCGGGACTCGGCCCATTCGGCGCCCTGCCCGAACTCCTGGCCCATGAACAGCAGCTGCTTGCCCGGGTGCGCCCACATGAAGGCCAGCAGCGCACGGAGGTTCGCGAACCGCTGCCACTCGTCACCGGGCATCTTGCCGAGCAGGGAGCCCTTGCCGTGGACCACCTCGTCGTGCGAGAGCGGCAGCACGTAGTTCTCCGAGTAGGCGTACACCATCGAGAACGTGATCTCGTGGTGGTGGTAGCCGCGGTAGAGCGGGTCGCGCTCGAGGTACGCGAGCGTGTCGTGCATCCAGCCCATGTTCCACTTGAACCCGAAGCCGAGCCCGCCGAGGTGGGTGGGGCGTGAGACGCCGGGCCAGGCGGTGGACTCCTCGGCGATCGTCATGATGCCGGGGGAGCGCTTGTAGACGGTGGCGTTCATCTCCTTGAGGAAGTCGATGGCCTCGAGGTTCTCCCGTCCGCCGTAGATGTTCGGCGTCCACTCGCCCTCGGCGCGGGAGTAGTCGAGGTAGAGCATCGAGGCGACGGCGTCCACGCGCAGCCCGTCGACGTGGAACTCCTCCAGCCAGTAGTTCGCGTTGGCGACGAGGAAGTTGCGGACCTCCGTACGGCCGAAGTCGAAGATGAGCGTGCCCCAGTCCTTCTGCTCGCCCCGGCGTGGGTCGGCGTGCTCGTACAGCGGCGTGCCGTCGAAGCGGGCCAGGGCCCACTCGTCCTTGGGGAAGTGTCCCGGGACCCAGTCGATGATGACGCCGACGCCGGCCTGGTGCAGCCGGTCGACGAGGTGGCGGAAGTCGTCGGGGCTCCCGAAGCGGGACGTGGGCGCGTAGTACGAGGTGACCTGGTAGCCCCACGACCCGCCGAACGGGTGCTCGGCCACCGGCAGGAACTCCACGTGCGTGAAGCCCATGTGGGTGACGTAGTCGACCAGCTGGTCGGCGAGCTCGCGGTAGCCCAGCTCGGTGCGCCAGGAGCCGAGGTGCACCTCGTACGTGCTCACCGGCGCGTGCAGCGCGTCGTACGACTTGCGGCGCGTCATCCACTCGTCGTCCTCCCACTCGTAGGAGGACGTGAAGACGGTGGACGCGGTGGCGGGCGGCCGCTCGGCGTACCGCGCCATCGGGTCGGCCTTGCGCCGCCAGACCCGGTCGGCGCCGAGGATCTCGAACTTGTAGTTCGTGCCGTCGCCGACCTCCGGGATGAACAGCTCCCAGATCCCCGTCGAGCCGAGTGAGCGCATCGGGTAGGCCCGCCCGTCCCAGTGGTTGAAATCGCCGATGACCCGGACCCCGCGGGCGCTCGGGGCCCACACCGCGAACGACGTGCCGGAGACCGCGCCGAAGACCGAGGTGTACGCGCGGGTGTGCGCGCCCAGGACCTTCCACAGCTCCTCGTGCCGGCCCTCGCCGATCAGGTGCAGGTCGAGCTCGCCCAGGGTCGGCAGGTGGCGGTACGGGTCGTCCTGCAGGATCTCGGGCCCGTCGTACGTGACCGCGAGCCGGTAGTCGGGCACGGCCTGGGGCTCCCCGCCGGCCAGCGCGGCGTCGGCGGGCAGCGTGACCGCGAAGACGCCCTCGTGTACGTGACGCATCGGGCGGCGGGCACCGCCCGGGAGGATCACCTCCACCGTGGAGGCCAGCGGGCGCAACGCGCGAACGGTGATGCCGTCGGGCCCGGGATGGGCGCCGAGCACGCTGTGGGGGTCGTGGTGATCTCCGCCGATCAACCGGTCGATCTCATCGTGCGTGACCCGCGCCATGACGCTCCTCGGATGTTCTCGTATGCCACCCCTAAGCCTGCCCGACCGCCGGTGACTAATCCTCCAGCGGGGTTCGATCTCCACGTGCTTCCGGAGGCGGGGCGGGCTGGCCCTGTATGCGGACTGTACGGCCAATGTATGAGCCCCGGCCATGATCGCCGCGCGAGTGCGGAGACAGCCGGCGTCCCGGACGCGGCTGCCGATGGCCGGAGGTAGTGGCGTTGACACGACGAATCATGCGAAGCCTGACGGCGGCCGTGGCCGTCGGAGCGGTGCTGGCGGGGACCCAGGGGATCGCGAGCGCGGCGACGCCGCCGCGGAACAACAGCAAGAACGAGGCCGTGTACTTCATCCACGGCAGCGATCTCATGCACGGCGACGTCAACGGCGGCGGCGACGACTGCAAGGGGACCTGGAACACCGCGATGTCCGCGCTGCGCAAGCGGGGCTGGACGGGGGACTTCGTCACGTGGGGCTACTACAAGGGGGACACCCACTGCACCCGTAAGCAGAACGGGAACCTCAACACGCGGATCCAGGAACTGGGCCGCCTGCTCGCGTGGGACATCTACGACAACTACACCAAGAAGGGCAAGTCGGTGGACGTCGTCGCCCACTCCATGGGTGGCCTCATCATCCGCGCGGCCATCACCGGGGTGAACAGGTACGGCGCCACGTCGAGCAAGTGGCCGAAACGCCTCTTCGTCGAGGACGTCGCCACGCTCAGCACGCCGTTCACCGGGACCAGCTGGGCCACGACGTGCACGGTCGCGTACGGCTGGAAGCAGTGCAGCGACATGCGTCCCGGCAGCGGCTTCCTCAAGTGGTCCGGGCAGAACCCGCAGTCCGCCCAGGGCACCGACTGGACACTGATCGGCGCCAGCGACGACGACATGATCACGAGCGGCGCGGCCACCGGGATGACCGCCAAGCACAAGGTCATCTACGCCGCGCACCAGGGCTTGGAGCACAGCAAGCTTCCGCACGCGGGCACCGGCACCGGCTGGACGATGAGGTACTCCCACGACAACGGGAAGACCTGGAAGAACACCACGAAGGGGGGCGGCCCGATCCGCCTCGTCGGCGACGCCCTGTACTACTCGTCGGCCACCTGACCGGAGGCCGATCAGGTGCCGACACCTCCGTTCGAGGCGGGCGATCAGCCCGCCTCGAGGAGGTCCTCGGCGTGGTGCGCCGGCGGATCCTCCCGGCCGTCGAAGTCGCCGCGGAGCATCCGGTCGTAGAGCCGGCGCAGCTCGATCCCCGGCTCGACGCCCAGCTCGTCGATCAGCCGCAGGCGCAGCACGTGGTAGACGGTGAAGGCGTCGGCCTGGCGGCCCGACCGGTACAGCGCCAGCATCAGCTGCGCGTGGAGGCGCTCGTGCAACGGCTGCTCGACCGTCAGGCGCCGCAACTCGCCGATCATCTCCGCGTGCCGGCCGAGGAGGAGCCAGGCGTCGCCGAGCTGGACCGCGGCCCTGAGGCGCTGCTCGGTGAGCCGGAGTGCCTCCGCGGTCAGCGAGGCCCACGCCG
Organism: Actinoallomurus sp. NPDC050550; assembly: GCF_040655075.1. Taxonomy (NCBI): domain Bacteria; kingdom Bacillati; phylum Actinomycetota; class Actinomycetes; order Streptosporangiales; family Thermomonosporaceae; genus Actinoallomurus; species Actinoallomurus sp. NPDC050550. Next base: position 81,791 of record NZ_JBFAJC010000015.1, read on the forward strand.
AAACGTCCTCGCAGACCTCGCCCCGCCACAGGGTCAGGGCTCGGCCGAGCACGTCCGCCGCGTGTTCCGCGTCGCCGGACCGCAGTGCCGTGTCGCCCTCGCGGGCGAGGGTGGTGAACTCCAGCGCGTCCACCTCGGACGGCTCGACGGACAGCAGATAGCCGCCCGCCCTGGTCTCCAGCCGGGACGCGGCCGGTCCGAGGAAGGTCCGCAGCTCACGGACGTACGTGCGGATGTTGGCGACTCCGGACGCCGGCGGCCCGGAGGGCCACAGCGCGGCGGCCAGCGAGTCCAGCCGTACGAGACTGCCCGGCCGCAGGAGCAGAGCCGTCAGGAGCGTACGGTGCTTCGGCGCCCGGAGGTAGGTCGTCCGGCCGTCGACTCGCAGCTCCACCGGTCCCAGCATGTTGAAACGCATGAAGCCTCCCCGCTTCCGAAATGACTGTCGCGGTTCGGCTCCAATATCACTAGAGGCCGCGGTCCCGACATGCCTTTCCCGCTTGGGTCTCCGGTCCCAAGATCACAGATCGATCGCGTAGTCGAGGACGACGCGGTCCGCCGGGAGGACGATGTCTCGGCAGACCTCGAGGACCCGGTCGCCGGAGAACATCCGCCGCGTGATGGTGAGGACCGGGACACCGGTGCCCATGCGCAGCGTGTCGGCCTCCTCCCGGGTCGGCATCCGGGACCGCACCGCCTCCTCGACGCGCGTGGCCGGGTGACCGAGGAACGCCAGCTGCGCCGGCGTGCCCCCGGGCCACGGCTCCCGGTCCGGGTCGGCCACGGGCGTGCCCTCGACCAGGCTCCACGGCAGGTAGTTCGTGGAGATCTGCTGCGGCTCGCCGCGCGCCCAGAAGACGAAGTACCGGCGCAGCAACAGGGTGCCCGGCTCCACCGCGAACAGCGCGGACAGCTCCTCGTCGGCGCGGTGCCGCGAGTAGGACCGGTCCAGGCGGTAGTCGCGCCACGTGATCTGGTGGTCGACCGTGAAGGACGTGGCGGGCACCGCGGCCGGGGCCGTCTCGGCGCGGTAGCGCTCCATGGCCAGCCGCCGGACGGGCGGCCGGCCACGCACCACGGTGCCGCCTCCCCGGCGCGTCTCGATCAGCCCCTCGGTCCGCAGGAGGGCGAAGGCCTGGCGGATCACGATCTCCGAGACGCCGTGGACGTCGCACAGCCGGCTGATCGTGGGCAGCCGCCGTCCGGGCGGGTAGGTGCCGTCGCGAATGAGTTCGCGGAGTTCGCCGGCGATCCGGACGTAAGCGGGGAGGATAGCCACCTTGCCTCCTCATAGCCATACAGGAACGTTCCGCTTACGGGTGTCTTGACACCTCGACGTATACGACCCACTTTCGTATACAGAAGGCCGTGTTTCCAGCGCGAAGGGGCAAGATGGCGGATTTCGCCGTTGTCAAGGCCACATTAGAGGCCGATTTTCCCGGCTGGGTCGTCTGGCGCAGCGACGCGGGCCACTGGTACGCGACCCGGGCGGGTAATCTCACCGACCAGCAGATACAAGCCGGTTACGCCATGACCGTGGCCGCCGAGGCGCCGGAGACCCTCCGGCTCCTTCTCGCCGAACAGGTACATCCCGGCGAGGGTGCGGGATGACAGGTCGCCCTTAGGGTTTCCGCCCGACCGGAACCCTACGGGCCGACCTGCGGATCAGAAATGAGGGTGCGGAGCCGAAAACACCTTACGGGTGCCTTTTCTCCGCCATTTCAGTACGACAGATAATCCGCCTCGGAGCGGGTGCTGAGGGCGGCGATGGAGCCGAGGGGGATCTGCAGCCAGGATGGCCGGTTGCGCGCCTCGTACATGACCTCGTAGACGGCCTTGTCGAATTCGAAGGCGCGCAGGACCACCTCGTTCGCGGCCGGGTCGGTGCCGCCCGCCTCGGCGTACCCGCGGCAGAAGGCGGCCCGGTTGCGGTCGGCCCACTCCTGGGCGCGGAACTCCAGCTGGTCGGGGTCGCCGCCCAGGGACGTGCCGTTGACCAGCAGGTGCCGGGCCGCGTAGTCGAACGAGCGCAGCATCCCGGCGACGTCGCGCAGCGGGTGGGCGGGGGCCCGGCGCTCCTCCAGGGGCTTGGCGGGCTCGCCTTCGAAGTCGAGCAGCATCCAGCCGGAGTCGGTCCGCATCACCTGACCCAGGTGGTAGTCGCCGTGGACGCGCTGGACGGTCAGGGGCCGCTCCAGCTCGGCGAGGGCGTCGAAGGCGTCGGCGAGCCGGCCGGCGTACGGGGCGAGCTGGGGCACGACGGAGCACGTCTCGACGAGCCGGGCGCGCATCCGGTCGGCCACCGCGCTCACGTCGGCGGGCCGCATCTCGCTGGTGCCGAACGCGGTGGCCAGGTCGCGGTGGACCTCGGCGGTCGCGGCGCCGAGCCGCTCGGACTCACTGGCGAAGTCGCCGCCGACCTCGTCGGCGCGCAGGTCGGCCTCGGCGTACAGGTCGCGGACGCTGGTGCCGGCGAGCTGCCAGCCGTCGGTCCCGCTGCGCAGGAACTCCGACAGCATCGCGAGCGTCGACAGGGTGCCGTCGAGGTCGCTGGAGAACCAGCCGTACAGCTCGGGGACGTGTTTGCTGCCGGCCCGGGCGAGGCCGAGGCTGAGTTCGAGGTCCGGGTTGATGCCGGGGGTGAGCCGGCGGAACAGCTTGCAGATGTAGGCGTCGCCGTAGATCAGTGAGGTGTTGCTCTGCTCGGCGGGGCTGGCGAGGCTGTCCAGCTCGGTGTCGATGCCGCTGATCGAGCGGAAGTCGAGCGGGCCGACGTCGACGTTGCCGGCCATGTTCTCCAGCCAGACCCGGGTCAGCTCGGGGTCGTGCACGGCGTCGTAGAGATGGGTCTCGTTGTCGAGCTGCCCGATCGCCGCGTACTCGAGTCGGCCGGGCAGCTCGCTGCGTACTCCCAGGGGCACCTGGTACCGGTCGGTGCCCCCGGCCTGGCGTACGGCGATGATGACGTGATGTAGCGACGGATCGCCCTCGACCAGTTCCGTGTCGGAAAGGACGGAGATCGCGTCGATCTCCCGGTCCTTGCCCGCGAACCAGCGCTGGCGCGGGAGCCAGTCCACCAACAGGTCGTCGAGTCGTTCCAGCCGCACTGACTATGTCACCTCGCCTGTGCCTCCTGCGTCCTTCATGGCTGTTCGCCATCACCCCCGGGCTTGGGGGACAGGAGGAACCAGTAGAAACCATGCCCAGGAAGCGTCAGAAGATACGGGAGCTCCCCAATTGGCGGGAATTGCACCCCTCCCATGCACTCCACGGGGTTGACCCCCTCGAACCGCCGCAGGTCGAGCTCGACCGGCTGCGGGAAGCGCGAGAGGTTGTTGACGCAGAGTACGCGGTCCTCACCGAACTCCCGCACGAACGCCAGCACGCTCGGGTTGGAGGCGGTGAGCTCGGTGTAGTCGCCGACGCCGAACACCAGGTGCCGCTTGCGGATCTCGATCATCTTGCGCGTCCAGTGCAGCAGCGACCCGGTGTTGTTCTGCTGCGACTCGACGTTGATGGCCTGGTGGCCGTAGATCGGATCCATGATGGCGGGGAGGTAGAGCCGGGCCGGGTCGGCCTTGGAGAAGCCGGCGTTGCGGTCCGGGGTCCACTGCATGGGCGTACGCACGCCGTCGCGGTCGCCCAGCCAGATGTTGTCGCCCATGCCGATCTCGTCACCGTAGTAGATCACGGGCGAGCCGGGTAGCGACAGCAACAGCGCGGTGAACAACTCCAGCTGGTTGCGGTCGTTGTCCAGGAGTGGCGCCAGACGCCGGCGGATGCCGATGTTGGCCTTCATCCGCGGGTCCTTGGCGTACTCGGAGTACATGTAGTCGCGCTCTTCGTCCGTCACCATCTCGAGCGTCAGCTCGTCGTGGTTGCGGAGGAAGATGCCCCACTGGGCGTTCTCCGGGATCTTCGGCGTCTGCGCCATGATCTCGGAGATCGGGTAGCGCTGCTCCCGGCGGACCGCCATGTAGATGCGCGGCATGACCGGGAAGTGGAACGCCATGTGGCACTCGTCGCCGCCCGTCGCCGGGTCGCCGAAGTACTCCACGACGTCGGCGGGCCACTGGTTCGCCTCGGCCAGCAGCACCCGGTCGGGGTAGAGCCGGTCGACCTCCTTGCGGACCCGCTTGAGGTAGTCGTGGGTCTCCTTGAGGTTCTCGCAGTTGGTGCCCTCCCGCTCGTACAGGTAGGGCACGGCGTCGAGGCGGAACCCGTCGATGCCGAGGTCCAGCCAGAACCGCAGGACCTCCAGCATCGCGTCCTGAACCGCGGGGTTGTCGAAGTTCAGGTCGGGCTGGTGGTTGAAGAAGCGGTGCCAGTAGTACTGGCCGCGCACCGGGTCGTACGTCCAGTTCGACGTCTCGGTGTCGACGAAGATGATCCGGGCGTCCTTGTACTGGTCGTCCGCGTCGGACCAGACGTAGAAGTCGCCGAACGGCCCGTCCGGGTCCTCCTGGGACGCCTTGAACCACGGGTGCTGGTCGCTGGTGTGGTTCATGACCAGGTCGGCGATGACGCGGATGCCGCGCTTGTGGGCCTCGTCGACGAGCTCCACGAAGTCGCCGAGGTCGCCGAACTCGGGGAGGATCTTCATGAAGTCGCTGATATCGTACCCGCCGTCGCGCAGCGGCGACTGGTAGATCGGCAGCAGCCAGATGCAGTCGATGCCGAGCCACTGCAGATAGTCGAGCTTCTCCGTCAGTCCCCGGATATCGCCGGTGCCGTCGCCATTCGAGTCGTAGAAGCCCCGGATGAGCACCTCGTAGAACACCGCGTGCTTGTACCAGCGAGGCTCGTTCGGTGCCTCACGCGTGAACGTGTCGGGAACCGGCTCGACGGGGCCGATTCCGGTTAGGGGATCGAACTGGGTCAACTCTCGCCTCTCGAGACCGTGAAGATGTGGGCAGGCCTGTTTTGGGGGTCCAGGCGCACGTAGTTCGCCTGCCGCCAGTCGTACGACTCGCCCGACAGCTCGTCGTGGACGACGAACTCGTCCGACCAGTCGAGACCGAGCGCGGGCAGGTCGAGGTGGACCGTCGCCTCGCGAACCTGATGTGGATTGAGGTTCACGACGACCAGCACGACGTCTCCGGGGCGGTCGGGGTCGTCCGACACGCGTTTGGAATAACAGATCAGCTCGGGCTGGTCGACATGATGGAAATGTAGGTTACGCAGCCTACGCAACGCCGGGTGCGTTCTTCGCAAAGAGTTGAGGTTCCGGATATATGGAGCCAGGCTGCGGCCCTCGCGCTCGGCGGCCTCCCAGTCCCGCGGGCGGTACTGGTACTTCTCCGAGTCGCGGTACTCCTCACTGCCCGGCCGCACCGGAGTGCCCTCGTACAGCTCGTAGCCCGAGTAGACACCCCAGGTGGGGGACAGCGTCGAGGCGAGCACGGCGCGGATCGCGAACGCCGGCGGCCCGCCGTGCTGGAGGTACTCGTTGAGGATGTCAGGCGTGTTGACGAAGAAGTTGGGCCGCATGTAGGCGGCCGCCGCGCCCGACAGCTCGCGGAGGTACTCCTCCAGCTCGTCCTTGCTGTTGCGCCACGTGAAATACGTGTACGACTGGTGGAAGCCGATCTTGCCGAGGGTGTGCATCATCGCCGGGCGGGTGAACGCCTCGGCCAGGAACAGCACGTCGGGGTCGGTCTCGGCGATGCTCTTCAGCAGCCGCTCCCAGAACGCCACCGGCTTCGTGTGCGGATTGTCCACCCGGAAGATCCGCACGCCGTGCGCCATCCAGTGCCGGACGACCCGCTCGACCTCCGCGTAGATGCCCTCGGGGTCGTTGTCGAAGTTGATCGGATAGATGTCCTGGTACTTCTTCGGCGGGTTCTCCGCGTAGGCGATCGAGCCGTCGGCGCGCGTGGTGAACCACTCCGGGTGTTTGCTCACCCAGGGATGGTCCGGCGAGCACTGAAGGGCCAGGTCGAGGGCGACCTCCATGCCGAGCTCACGGGCTCGGGCGACGAAGGCGTCGAACTCATCGATCGTTCCAAGATCGGGGTGGATCGCGTCGTGGCCGCCCTCCTCCGAGCCGATCGCCCACGGCGAGCCGGGGTCGTGCGGCTCGGCGTGCAGGGTGTTGTTCGGCCCCTTGCGGAACTGCCGGCCGATCGGGTGGATCGGCGGGAGGTAGACGACGTCGAAGCCCATCTCGGCGACGGCCGGGAGCCGCTTCATCGCCGTTCGGAACGTTCCGGACTGCGGTGCCCGGCGGCCCATCGGGTCGTACGTCGCGCCCTCCGAGCGGGGGAAGAACTCGTACCACGAGCCGAACAGCGCCCGCTCGCGCTGCACGAGCAGCGGGTGCCACTCCGAGGTGGTCACGTGGTCCCGCAGCGGGTGCTCGTCGAGGACCTCGTGCACCTCCGGGGCGTCCGCCGCCTCGAACCGCAGCATCGGCGGGATCGTCTTCTCCCGCAGCGTACGGGCGAGCGCGGTCAGCACCGCCTGCTTCTTCGAGACGCCGGCGCTCTTCTTCGGCAGCCCCGCGGCGGCGCGCTCGAACAGCCGGGCCCCCTCCTCGAGCATCAGCTCGACGTCCTGACCGCGCGGGATCTTGATGCCCGCGTCGTGGTGCCAGTGCCCGATCGGATCGCCCCACGCCTCCACGCGGAAGTGCCACAGCCCGGTGGTGGTCGCCGCCACCTGCGCGGCGTGCCGGTCGGTGCCGGGGGTGACCTCGGACATGCGGACGAGGGGCCCGGCTCGGCCCTCCGGATCCCGCAGGACGACGCCGGCGCCGAGCTGCTCGTGGCCCTCGCGGAACACGGTGGCGCTGATGGCGAAATCCTCGTCGGGAACGGCCTTGGCGGGCCAGCGTTCGCAGTCGATCACTGGCTGCACGTCGAGGATGGGAATGCGTCCGATCATCGCAGGCGAGCGTACAGACGCGGGTACGCGATCAGCCTGGTCTTCGGAAAGAATTGATCTTTCTTGAGGGTCGCTGTCGCCGGATCGGGTGGGGGTGCTCGGCGAGGGTTGGCGCATAACGTCTCCGTTGCCGGTATCCGCGGTATGAAACGGGGTGTTTTGTCGCGTTCTGTCGACGGCGGTGCCACCGCGTCCGATGCCCTCGCACGCGACGGCGTTCCGTCCGCGCTCGGATTCTTTCATCGCCTCGGGTGAGGCGCCGGGTGCGACGCGTCCCGGTAGGGATCTCGTCTCCCGGAGGTGTGGGAGGCGCCCTCGCCGCGCTTCCCCGGCAATCCTCGCATGTCAGGGCTAAATTCGCATTTCCGGCCTGGTGGCCGGGCTTCCGGAGCCAAACGGAGATCAAGATGTGGGCCACTGGGCGGGTTAGGGTCGCGAGCACCGGGCCGGACCGATTAGTGTCGCCGCACGTGAAGGCGATCCGCAGATTCACCGTACGCTCCGTCCTGCCCGAGCCGCTTCAGCCGCTCGAGGAGCTCGTTCTCAACCTGCGCTGGTCCTGGCACCCCGAGACGCTCGACCTGTTCGAGTCGGTGGATCCGGACCTGTGGGAGGCGACCCGGCACGATCCGGTGCGCCTTCTCGGGGAGGTTTCGCCGGAGCGGCTCGCCGCTCTCGCCGCCGACCGGCGCTTCCTGCGTGCACTCGGCGACGCCGTCGACGATCTCCGGGAGTACGTCACCGCCCCCCGCTGGTACCAGAGACTGTCCGACGCTCCCTCGGCGATCGCGTACTTCTCCCCGGAGTACGGCATCGCCGCGGCGCTGCCCCAGTACTCCGGTGGCCTGGGCATCCTCGCCGGCGATCACCTCAAGACCGCCAGCGACCTCGGCGTGCCGATCGTCGGGGTAGGACTCCTGTACCGCCACGGCTACTTCTCCCAGTCCCTCTCGCCGGACGGCTGGCAACTCGAGCGCTACCCCCCGATCGACCCGGCCGGGCTCCCGCTGAGACTCCTGCGCGAGGCCGACGGCACGCCCGCGCGGATCACCGTCGGTCTCCCCGAGGGCCGGTCCCTGCGGGCGCAGATCTGGGTGGCCCAGGTCGGCCGCGTGCCGCTGCTCCTCCTCGACTCCGACGTCGAGGAGAACGACCCGGCCGCCCGCGACGTCACCGACCGCCTGTACGGCGGCGGCACCGACCACCGCCTGCTCCAGGAGATGCTGCTCGGCATCGGCGGCGTCCGCGCGATCCGCGCCTACTCCCACATCACCGGCCACGTCGCCCCCGCGGTGTTCCACACCAACGAGGGCCACGCCGGCTTCCTCGGCCTCGAGCGGATCCGCGAGTACATCGACGAGCAGGGCCTGTCCTTCGACGAGGCGCTCGAGGCGACCCGGGCGGGCACGGTCTTCACGACCCACACTCCGGTCCCGGCCGGCATCGACCGCTTCCCCCGGGAGCTGGTCCAGCGCTACTTCGGCGGTACCAACGAGGACAACGGGCTGCCCGTCGAGCGCATCCTCGGCCTCGGCGCCGAGACGTACGAGGGCGGCGACGCCTCGGTCTTCAACATGGCCGTCATGGGCATGCGCCTGTCCCAGCGCGTCAACGGCGTCTCTGAGCTGCACGGCAGGGTCAGCCGGGAGATGTTCGGCGGCCTGTGGCCCGGGTTCGACACCGACGACGTGCCGATCGGCTCGATCACCAACGGCGTCCACGGGGCGACCTGGGTGGCCCCCGAGTTCATCGACCTCGCCCGGCGCGAGCTGCCCGACGTGGTCGAGTTCGGCCGCGGCTGGGAGGGCGTGGAACGGGTCTCCGCGTCCGAGATCTGGCGCATCCGGCGCACGCTGCGCGCCCGGCTCGTCGAGGACGCCCGGCGGCGCCTCCGCGACTCCTGGCGGCAGCGCGGCGCGAGCGAGGCCGAGCTGACCTGGATCGACGACGCGCTCGACCCGGACGTCCTGACGATCGGTTTCGCCCGCCGCGTCCCGTCGTACAAGCGGCTCACGCTGATGCTGCGCGACCCGGAGCGGCTCAAGTCGATCCTGCTCGACCCCGAACGGCCGGTGCAGATCATCATCGCTGGCAAGGCGCACCCCGCCGACGAGGGCGGCAAGCGGCTGATTCAGGAGATCGTGCGGTTCAGCGACGACCCCGAGGTCCGGCACCGCATCGTGTTCCTGCCGGACTACGACATGGCGCTCGGCCAGTCGCTCGTCCAGGGTTGCGACGTCTGGATGAACAACCCGCTGCGCCCGCTCGAGGCCTGCGGCACCTCCGGCATGAAGGTCGCGCTGAACGGCGGGCTGAACCTCTCGATCCGCGACGGCTGGTGGGACGAGTGGTTCGACGGCAACAACGGCTGGGCCATCCCGTCCGCCGACCGCGCCGCCGACCCGGACCGCCGCGACGACATCGAGGCGCAGGCCCTCTACGAGCTGATCGAGGACCACGTCTCCGTGCTGTTCTACGACCGCCCGGGTGACGGCCTTCCGCGCCGCTGGCTGGAGATGGTCAAGCACACGCTGGCCTCGCTCGGCCCGAAGGTCCTCGCGGGGCGCATGGTCCGCGACTACGTCGTCGAGCTGTACGCCCCGGCCGCCGCCTCGGCCCACCGGCTGTCCGCCGACGGCAATGCCGCCGCGAAGGCCCTCGCGGCCTGGAAGCACCGGGTCGCCAAGGCCTGGCCGTCCGTCGCGGTCGAGCACATCGAGTCCACCGGTGCGGGCGAGAGCACGCACCTCGGCACCCGCCTGACCGTGCGCGCCACCGTCCACCTCGGCGACCTGACGCCGGACGACGCCGCGGTCGAGGTGGCGTTCGGCCGGGTCGACGACACCGACGCGCTGGTCGAGCCGTCCTACCTGGAGCTCACCCAGGCCGAGGCCCTCGGCGACGGCCGGTGGCGCTTCGCCGGCGAGGTCCCCCTCGACCGGACCGGGGCGTTCGGGTACAGCGTGCGGGTGGTGCCCAGGCACGACCTGCTGGCCTCCCGCGCGGAGACCGGCCTGATCGCGCTGCCCCCGGCTCCCATCGGGATGACCAACGGCGACCTGCGCTGATCACCTCATCCGCCCGGTCCCGCTCGTGCGGGGCCGGGCGGGAAAATTGGGGTGATTTGCCACATAAGGGGTTCTGCTTGGTCTTCCACCGCAAATGAGCGGCAAAGACCTCCTGTGAAACGTTCCGTTCCGCAGGGAGGCCTCTCATGTGGGTCGACTACATGGCGCGGCACTGGTGGATGCTCACGGTGCGCGGCGTCCTCGCCGTCATCTTCGGCGTGCTGGCCGTGATCTGGCCGGGCATCACGCTCCTCGTCCTGGCCATCGTGTTCGGCGTCTTCGCCCTGGCGGACGGGATCTCCGCCATCATCTCCGCCTTCAGCGCTCCGGGCGGAGGCCGGTCGCTGCTCATCTTCGAGGGCGCGGTCGGCATCATCGTCGGCCTGCTCGCGCTGTTCTGGCCGCACGCCACCGCCCTGGCCATCGTCCTCCTCGTCGCGATCTGGGCGATCGTCACGGGGATCAGCGAGATCGTCACCGCGCTGCAGATGCGCAAGGAGATCCACGGCGAGTGGATGTACGTCCTGTTCGGCGCGCTCTCGGTGCTCTTCGGGCTCATCGTGCTGTTCTCGCCCGTCTCCGGCGTCTTCGCGGTGGCCTGGCTCATCGGCTTCTCCGCGATCGGCTTCGGGGCCGCGGCGATCGCGGCGAGCCTCCGGCTCAGAAAACTTCGCGGCGGCGGCCGTCCCGGCGTCGCCCCGGGTGGTGCCATGCCGGCGCACCCCTGACCGCGCGTCAGCCGGCGGGCTCGATGTTCTGGTTCAGCCGGAACAGGTTGCCCGGGTCGTACGTCTTCTTGATCGAGGCCAGCCGCGCGTAGGCGTCCCGGTAGTCGTCCCGAACGTGCGCGCGGTCGTCCTCGGACATGAAGTTGACGTACCCGCCGGACGCCGAATGGGGGCGCAGCGCCTGGAAGTAGTCCCGTACCCAGGCGATGCTCGCCTCGTTCGCCGACGGGTCGGGCCACATCCCGGCGATCACCGTCGCGAACGTCATGTCGCGGCCCGTGAACGCGGTGGCGCCGGCGGGCACCCGGTGACAGGCGCCGTTGATCGGATAGATGTGCACCGTGGAGTTCACGGCGGGCAACCCCGGGCCGTGCTGGAGATGGGCCGCGATGGCGCCGTCGGTCAGCTCCGTCGCGAACGCCGTCTTCCAGTAGTGCTGCAGACCCGGGGGCACGAGCGCGTCGAGCGCGCTGTTGATCATCGGGTACGGCATCGGCGCGACGAATTCGGCGACCGTCGGCGCGGCCGTGCGGATCGGCCGTAGGGCCCGCTCGCCCTCCTCGATCGGACCGGACCAGCACGCGACCATCGCGCAGTGCGGGCTGCCCTGCTCGGACTCGGGGATGAACGGCAGCGGCGGCGTGATCTGGAAGGCCGGGTAGCAACCCAGCTCCTCCGGCGCCTCCTGAATGTGGTCGCGGTAGAACTCCAGCACGTCGCGGGCGCGGTCGAGCGGGTAGAAGATGATCCCCGCGAAGATGTTCTCGACCGGGTGCAGGCGGTACTCGAAGGACGTCACCACGCCGAAGTTCCCGCCTCCGCCGCGCAGCGCCCAGAACAGGTCCTCGTTCTCCTTCTCCGAGGCCACGAGGAAGCGGCCGTCGGCGGTGACGACGTCCGCCGAGATCAGATTGTCGATCGTCAGTCCGCAGCGGCGGCTTAGATAGCCGATGCCGCCGCCGAGCGTCAGCCCGCCGATGCCCGTCGTCGAAATGATCCCACCGGTCGTCGCCAGCCCGAACGCGTACGTCGCGTGGTTGAAATCCGCCCAGGTGCACCCGCCCTCGGCCCGGGCCGTACGCGTGCGGGGATCGACGCGGACCCCGCGCATCGATGACAGGTCGAGCACCACGCCGCCGTCGTTCGTGCCGTACCCCGGCACGCTGTGCGAACCGCCGCGTACCGACAGGACGAGGTCGTTCTCCCGGGCGAACTCCACGGTGGCCATGGCGTCGCCCGCGTCGGCGCACCGCACGACCACGAGCGGCCGACGGTCGATCATCGCGTTGTACACCCGGCGCGCCTCGTCGTACCCGGCGTCCTCCGCCGTGATCACCCGGCCCCGTACGCGCTCCCGCAGTCGTTCGATCGGCTGTTCCATGAGTTGTTCCCCCAGGTCAGCCCTACCCGCGCAGGGGGTCGGGTGCACCCGGGGCGTCACCGCAGGGCTTTGCCGCCGCTACTGGCTCGCTAATCCGGCGTGCAGCGCCGGTGTCCGTCGAGCGCTTGACGCTGTGCCGGGGTGAGGCGGTGGCGTCGGGCGGTGACGGAGTAAGCGCCGGACTCGAGGGTCTGCAACGCGATCGGGTCGCTGATGTCCGGATATCCCGCTGCATTGCGCAGGGATTCGGTGACGCGGTCCGGATGCCATCCCAATGCGGTGGCCAGCTGGCCCGCGGTCAGCGGCTCGCCCGCATGTACGAGTGCGGCGAGTACGGCCAGCATGTCGTTGACGGCGGCCTGGCCAGGGCCGCCGGCCATGTTCGCGCTGAGCCGTCCGAAGAACCGGGCCATCTCGTTCAGCCGGGCTCCCGCCAGCGTGCCGGCGCCGAAGATCCGAACTCCCCGCCGAGCGGTATCGGCCCACATGGTGTTCTTGCGGGCGCTCGCCGTCCATGCCCGGAGCCAGACGTCGTCTCCGATGAGGTATCGCTCGCGGCGTCGCCTGGGGTCGCGTTCGCGCCGGACCATGTCCAGGCCTTCGAGGTAGCCGATCGCCTTCGATATCGACGCCGGGCTGACCTGAAGCTTCCGAACCAGGTCGGCGGAGGTCAGGGAACCGGAGTCGGTCGTGATGAGGTGCGCGAGCACCCGCCCCGCCATTGGGGGAAGCCCGATCTGCACCATCAGCGCCGCGAAGTCCTCCGCGAAAGCGAGAACCGCCGCAGCGTCACGCCCGTAGGCGTCGGTCGCGGCCGGGGCCCGCGGCGGCGCGCCCGGCCGGCGTCGGCGGGCTCGCCGCTCGGTCGCCTGCTGGGCGTGGTTCGCCCGGTAGCCGCCGGGCCCACCGTTGCGAGCCACCTCCCGGCTGATCGTCGAGGTCGGTCTGCCCAGCCGCCTGGCGATCTCGGCGTACCCGAGCCCTTCCGTCAGCCACGCCGCGATACGCCGACGGTCCTCATCGTCCAGCCTGCTTCCCGGCATCCGTGCAGTATGCATTCGTGGTCAGCTCATTGCAACGTCTATGTGTTTCAAGCGTTGCAATAATGCGCAGGCCATTGCAATTTTGCTGGCTAGAATTACCTGGTGAGTGGCTGAACTAGTGTGGAAGTGGCGTTGACCATATGTGAAAGTGCGGCGTAGCTTTCCTGCTCTCTGAATCTCATGGGGAGACGACATGAATCAGCCCCTCAAGCGGCTACTCGACCGGGCGGTCAGCGAAGGCGGTGTTCCCGGCATCGTCGCCGAGGTGCGCGACGGCCGTGGGCGGTGGTTCGGCTCGGCCGGAGTGGCCGATACCGACACCGGACGCGAACGCACGCCGCAGGACCGGTTCCGCATCGGGAGCACGACCAAGACATTCGTGGCCACGGTGGTCCTGCGACTCGCGGCCGAGCGCAGGCTGAGCCTGGACGACACCGTGGACGAATGGCTGCCCGGAAGGGTCCACGGCCACGGTCACGAGGGCGGGAAGATCAGCATCCGGCGGCTGCTCGACCACACCAGCGGGATCTTCAGCTATACCGAGGACCCGGAAATGGTGAACCGCTACGAGAACCACACCCCGGATCTCCTCGTGGACGTCGCCATGGCCCATCCGCCCGCCTTTGAGCCGGGCGCGGACTGGGCTTACAGCAACACCAACTACATCCTCGCCGGGATGATCGTCGAACGGGCGACCGGCCAGGCGCTGGCCGACCAGATCGCCCAGCGGATCACCCGGCCGCTCGGCCTGGACGGGACGTACCTGCCGAGCGGCGCCGACCCGACGATCCAGGGACCGCATCCACGGCACTACACGAAACTGATGAACCCCGCCCCCGACGCCGAGATCCACGATGGTACGGAACTGGACTCGTCCATGTTCTGGGCGGCCGGCGGCATGATCTCCACGACCGGGGACCTCCACCGGTTCTTTCACGCGCTCCTGGGCGGCCGGCTCCTCCCGCCCGCCCAGCAGGAGGAGATGTTCACCGTCGTCCCGACCAAGAACTGGATCCCCGACACGGCTTACGGCCTCGGCATCTCTTCGGTGACGCTGCCGTGCGGCGCCACGGTGTGGGGCATGGGCGGCGCCATCTTCGGCTCATGGTCGTACGCCTACGGCACCCGCGACGGCGAGCACATGGTCGTCGTCAACGTCAACGGTGACTGGGCCAACGGCCCCTGGGACGATCCGATCGGCATCTTCACCGACGCATTCCAGACGGAGTTCTGTACGGGCGTCCCCGGCCGGTGAGCGGATCCCGCCATCCGAAGTGTCTGACGGCGGGATCTCGTGATCGTCGTGTGAGGGGACTTACTCCTGGCCGCCGTCGCCGTCGATCCGGGAGAGCTCGACACATGTTTCCTCTCCTCCATCGCGTCGACCACCAGCTTGGCCTGTGGCCAGATACGCCCAGATGTCAGGGCGGCCGGGCGCGGTGCAGGTAGGACCAGGGCCCTATTCCGGCGGGCTCACATTAGTGCCACGGTCTCTCGCGGTGCCCTGGTGCGAGCTGCAAGCGTTTGTAGCGGGCGTTTCCTCGCACGAACTTCCATCGGGGGTCGATCATGGCGATCCGCCAGGACGAGGGCGTCTTGTCCGTGCAGTCAAAGGAAAGAGAGCATCCCTTGCGTACGCAACTCCGTCGCCTCACCATGCTCGGAGCCGCCGCGGCCATCGGCGTCACCGCCTTCGGAGCCGTGCCGGCCGAAGCCGCGGCGAAGCCCGCGCTGACGCTGCACTGCAAGAGCTCGAAGGGCGACGAAGGCTGGGTGTACATCTACACCACCAGCAACCCGCTCCACAACAAGATCACCGGGTTCAAGTACAAGATCAAGCTGGGGAAGGGCGGACGTAAGTCCAAGAACGACGTCACCGTCGGCGACGGCGGCGTTGCGCCCACAAAGACCACCAGGACCGGCGACAGGGCGATCGGCGACAACAAGCCGCACGGCTTCGGTCGGGGCTACTCGCGTGGGAACGGCGGCATCGGCGTGATCTTCATCTTCAACCACGCGGGCAAGGACCCGCGGTGCCACCAGCAGAAGAGCTTCTGAGCAAAGGCTGTCGACGGTGCGAGACCGCATTCGCGGTCTCGCACCGCGGCCGTGGTCCCTGGCGATCGTTGGGCTTCCTTTGTCACCGCTCGCCGAGGATCACGGCTGCTTCGGCCGTCATTCCGGCTGGTCGAGGTCGGGTAGGGCCTCGTACACGGGCTTGAGCACGTCGGACAGGTCCTTGCGGCGGATCTTGACCTTGGGCGGGTCGAGGAGGCGTAGCAGCAGGCCGGGCGGGATCGGGGGAGCGGGCGCGCGGTCGTGGACGGCGACGGGTGCCCAGAAGTCGTCCATGCGCTCGGCCAGCGGCGTCTCCTCGATCTCGAGGGGGTCGACCTCGGCCGGCTCCAGGCGGCGCAGGCCGGCGAGCAGGTCGTCCTTCGTGCGGCCGTGCCAGGCGAGGATCAGGAACGGGTCGTCGTCGAACGCCTCCGCGAGGAGGTAGAGCACCGCGGCGGTGTGCTTGCAGGGGTCGCCCCAGTCGGGGCAGCTGCACATCAGGTGCATGTCCGCCGACGACCTCGGGAACAGCGAGACGCCGAAGATGGCGAAGACGTCCTCGATCTCCGGCGGCATGTCCCCGGCCAGCAGGCGGGCGCGGAACACCGCCTGGGAGGCGAGAGCGGCCTCGATCGACTCCCAGACGTCGTCCCTGATCGGGTCGATGCCGATCGTTACCTCGTACGGCTCGGGGTCGGAGCCCTGGACGAGGGCGGTCACCTCGTACGCCCCGATCCGCAGCTCCATCACCTGGCCCTTGCGGGCGTACGTGCGGCCTCGCGTCAGGCGGCCGCGGTCGGCGAAGGACTCCAGGATGTCGATGAAGCGGCGTGACCACCACTGCTCGCCGATGGAGCCGCGGCCACCGGACTTCGCCTTGAGGCCGCCCTCGACCGGGCGGGCCTTCCCGTAGATCGGCATCAGTCGCTCACCGCCTCGGGGTCGAGTCGCATGATCTCGCGCAGGTCGGCGACGGACAGCTCGGTGAGCCAGCCCTCTCCGGTGCCGACGATGCGCTCGGCCAGGGCCTTCTTCCGCTCGATCATCTCGTCGACGCGCTCTTCGATGGTGCCGACGCAGATGAACTTGCGGACCTGAACGTTCTTGGTCTGGCCGATGCGGAACGCGCGGTCGGTCGCCTGGTCCTCGACCGCCGGGTTCCACCAGCGGTCGACGTGGACGACGTGGTTGGCGGCGGTGAGCGTGAGGCCCGTGCCGGCCGCCTTCAGCGACAGCAGGAAGATCGCCGGGTCGGGGTCCTCCTGGAACCGGCGGATCAGCTCGTCGCGCTGCTTCTTCGAGACGCCGCCGTGCAGCCAGAGCACCGGGCGGTCGAGTTTGGTCTCCAGGTGCGGCCGCAGCATGGCGCCGAACTCGGCGTACTGGGTGAAGACCAGTGCCTTCTCGCCCTGCTCGACGACCTCGGCGCAGATCTCCTCCAGGAGCTCCAGCTTGCCGGAGCGGCCGGGCAGCCGGGAGCCGTCCTTGAGCAGATGTGCGGGGTGGTTGCAGACCTGCTTGAGCTTGGCCATGGTCGCCAGGACGAGGCCGCGCCGCTCCATGCCCTCGCTGTTCGCGATCTGCTCGAGCATGTCGTCGACGGTGGCCTGGTACAGCGACGCCTGCTCCGGCGTGAGGTTGCACCAGACCTTGATCTCCTGCTTCTCGGGCAGGTCCGTGATGATCGACTTGTCGGTCTTGAGGCGGCGCAGGATGAACGGTCCGGTGGCCCGGTGCAGCGCGGCGGCCGCCTCCTCGTCGCCGTTCGCCTCGATGGGCACGGCGAACCGCTCGCGGAACGCCTGACGCGGGCCGAGCATGCCGGGGTTGCTGAACTCCATGATCGACCACAGCTCGGTCAGGTGGTTCTCCACCGGCGTGCCGGTCAGCGCGATCCGGCTCCGGGCCGGGATGCTCCGCACCGCCCGCGCCTGCCGGGTGCCGCTGTTCTTCAGCGCCTGGGCCTCGTCGCAGATCACACGGTCCCAGGAGATCGTGGCGAGCGCCTCGTGGTCGCGAGCGGCGGTGCCGTACGTCGTCAGCACCAGATCCGCCTCGGCCGCCGCCTTCGCGAGGTCCTCGCCGCGGTGCCGTCCGCCGCCGTGGTGGACGTAGACCCGCAGCTTCGGCGTGAACCGCGCCGCTTCCCGCTGCCAGTTGCCGACCAGCGACATCGGCCCGATCAGCAGCGCGGGCCCGCCGTTCGCCCCGCCCGCGAGCAGCGCGAGCGTCTGAAGGGTCTTACCGAGTCCCATGTCGTCGGCGAGGATCGCGCCGAGGCCCAGGCCGTCGAGGAAGGACAGCCAGGCCAGGCCGCGCTCCTGGTACGGGCGGAGGGTGCCCTCGAAGTCGTCGGGGGTGCTCATCGGCTCGAGGCGGCGGTCGGCCTCGCCGGACAGCAGGTCGCCGAGCGGTCCGTCGGCGTCGAGCTGTAGCAGCGGCAGCGCGTCGTCGCCCGCGTGGATCGCGGCGCGGACGGCCTGAGACGCGGTCATCTCGCCGGTGCGCCGCTGCTTGAGGAAGTCGAGGGCGGACGCGAGCTGCCGCTCGTCGAGCTCCACCCATTTGCCGCGCAGCCGCACCAGCGGCGCCTTGAGCCGGGCGAGCTCGGCCAGCTCCTCCTCGGTGACGTCCTCGCCCTCGATGGCCAGGTCCCACCGGAAGTCGACCAGGCTGTCGAGGCCGAAGCCGGACGAGGTGGCGGCGCCGGCCTCGGTCGCCGTCTTGGTGCGGGTGGTGAGCTTCATGCCGAGCCGGGCCCGGCCGGCCCACTGCGGCAGCTGGACGCCGAATCCGGCGGCGGACAGCAGCGGAGCGGCCTCCCGCAGGAACCGGAACGCGCCCTCGGCGTCCGTCGTCACGCTGGTCGGCGTCGCGACCCGCAGGGCCTGCGCGACGTCGGGGTAGAGCCGCAGCGCCCGGCCCAGGCCGGTGAGGAGGGTCTCCTCGGCGTTCGGCACGGAGGTGACCTCGCCTGTCCAGAGGGCGGCGGCCGGGACGTACAGGCTCGGGTCGTCGGTGCCCTGGACGGCGAACTCGACGGTCCACGGCCCCTGCGCGGCGGTCTCCCCGTCGGGGGCCGGGGGCTCGACCAGCCGGAAGCAGACGCGCAGCGGGCCGGTCGAGCGGCGGGCCGCGGCGGCCCAGGCGTCCAGCTCGGCGGCGAGCGCGTCCGGGTCGTCGCCCGGCTCGCGGGGCACCGTGGGGTCGGGTCCGGTGAGCGCCGCCGCCCAGCGCTCTGTCAGGGGCAGCCGGTCGGGGACGCGGCCGGTGCGCTCGGGCAGGAGCGGGTGCGGAACGACGCCGCGTACGGCCGCGTCGACCAGGCCGGAGAGCGCGTCCAGCAGGACGTCCGACGCGGAGCGGTGCTCGTCGGTGGCCCGGCAGGCCGGCGGCATCGCGGCGGCGAGCTCACGGAACCGCGCGGCGTCGTCCCCGGTGACGACCGGTCGCCAGCGGGCCGCCAGGTCGCCGTCCTCCCGTACGAGCGCGGGCAGGACGCGGCCCCGGGAGGCGAGGTGCACCGCCTCCTCGGCGACGTGCGCGAAGAACCTCAGGTCGGCGCCGCGTACGACGTCCTCGGCGTCGCCGGCCAGGTGCAGCAGTGTCATCGCGGCGAACGGGTCGAGGACGAGCGCCGGAACCCGCCAGGGATGCGGCGCCGGTCGCCGGGACGTCGGCTCGCGCGCCAGCTCGGGGGAGGGGAACGGCCCGGTGGCGGCGCCGGGGAGCAGCAGGGTCGGCTCGATCCTCGGCGCGCCCCGCGTCGCGGCGGCGTACGAGGTCCCGGCGAAGTCGGAGGTCGCGAAGGGGTGCGGCTTGGGGGATGTGCGCACCCGGGTGGTGGTCGGGAGCGTGGAGTCCTCCGCCCACAGGCACAGCGCACCGCCGTGCCAGGCGGCGTGCGCCACGAGCATGATCGACCCCCGGATTGCGCTGCGGACCAGGCGAAGTTACCAAACGGCCCCGACAGCACTCGCCCTTCCCGCCGGTACGGAGCGTCATCGCCACAGCAGGTTTCTGTCATCAAATTTCTCTTTTTCTGCTGACTTATCGCTCTTGATCCGCGATTGTTGATCTTCACCGAAGTCGATCTTGGTGAGGAGACACGTGGCACGACGAACGACATTCGCAGCGGCCCTGATCCTGGCGGTGCCCCTCACGGTGGGAACCGCGGTCGAGGCGTCGGCGGCCCCGCCCACGCCGCCGACGGCGGCCAAGGCCCGTACGGAGCTCACGAAGCTCAAGGTCGCCACCCCGGGGACGCTGACCGGCTACAGCCGGGCGAAGTTCCCGCACTGGATCGACCAGGGCCACCAGTGCAACACCCGGGAAGTGGTGCTGAAGCGGGACGGCAAGAACGTCCACACCAACGCCAAGTGCGCGGCCACGTCCGGCACCTGGTACTCCCCGTACGACGGCGCCACCTGGCACAAGGCCTCCGACGTGGACATCGACCACATGGTGCCGCTCGCCGAGGCGTGGCGGTCCGGGGCCAAGGCGTGGACGACGGCGCGGCGCCAGGCGTTCGCGAACGACCTGACCCACGCCCAGCTCTGGGCCGTGACCGACAACGTCAACCAGGAGAAGGGCGACAAGGACCCTGCGCTGTGGAAGCCGCCGCTCAAGCGTGAGTGGTGCGTCTACGCCCGCGCCTGGACGGACGTGAAGTACCAGTACCGCCTCACCGTCGACACCAAGGAGAAGGCCGCCCTCGCGGCCATGCTCAAGGGCTGCTGAGGCCAGGGGCCGCCCACCACGGTGGGCGGCCCACGGTCCGCGTTAGGCTCCGGCACAGCGCAGCAGTCGACGAGCGGGAGGGTTCCGTGGGCGAGTTCGTACGCGTGGAGGCCGAGGGGGCCGTCGCCACGATCCGGCTGGACCGGCCGAAGATGAACGCCCTGAACGCCCAGGTGGTGTCCGAGCTCGCCGAGGCGGCGCGGGCGGTCGACACCGACCCGGCGGTTCGCGCCGTCATCCTGTACGGCGGCGAGCGGGTGTTCGCGGCCGGGGCGGACATCAAGGAGATGGCCGACCTGCCGTACGCCCAGGCCACCGAGCACGCCTGGGCGCTGCAGGACGCCCTGAACGCCGTCGCGGGGATCGGTAAGCCCGTCGTCGCCGCGATCACCGGTTACGCCCTGGGCGGGGGCCTCGAGCTCGCGCTGTGCGCCGACTTCCGCGTGGCGGGCGAGTCGGCCAAGGTCGGCCAGCCGGAGATCCAGCTCGGCGTCATCCCCGGCGCCGGCGGCACCCAGCGGCTGCCCCGGCTGATCGGCCCGGCCCGCGCCAAGGACCTGATCTTCACCGGCCGCCACGTCACCGCCGGGGAGGCCCTGGCCATCGGCCTGGTGGACCGGGTCGTCTCGGACGCCCAGGTGTACGTCGCAGCGACCAAGCTGGTCGCGCGGTACGCCGAGGGCCCGGCGGTCGCCCTGCGCGCCGCCAAGCAGGCGATCGACGCCGGCCTGGAGACCGACCTGGCCACCGGCCTGGAGATCGAGCGGCTGCACTTCGCCGGCCTGTTCGCCACCGAGGACCAGAAGAACGGCATGCGCAGCTTCGTCGAGGAGGGCCCCGGCAAGGCGAAGTTCTCCGGCCGCTGACGGCAGGGAACCTGACGGCCCCCGCGGGACGTCACACGACACGTGAGCGAGTCGAACGATCCACTGCCGCCCGCGGCACAGGCGCGTCTCGGGCAGGCCCGGCAGGCCGGCACGTGGACCTCCGGGCTGACCGTCGACGAGTTCGCCGGCCTGCGGTCCGTCGGGTTCGAGCCGGTCGGCCAGGTGATGGGCAGCACCGTCCACAACCTCGGCTGGTGGTCCCGCCGCCCGATCAACTGCGGGTATCAGCGCGGCGTTCTCGGATTCGGTTTCGCGGCCACGTTGACCTCGGGATTCCGCGACTACGTCGAGACCCTCTACAACGCACGGCGTACCGCCATGAACCGGATGGCCGCCGAGTGCGCGGCGCTGGGCGGTGACGGCGTCGTGGCCGTCCGGCTCACCATCGCGCCGTTCCAGGGATCGGCGCACCACCTGGAGTTCCAGGCGTTCGGCACCGCCGTGCGCGCGAAGGGGACCGTCCGGCCGGGCCGGACCTTCCTGTCCCATGTCACGGGGCAGGAGTTCGTGAAGCTCATCGAGACCGGCTGGGTCCCGGTCGATCTGGCCCTGGGGGTCGGCGTGGGCATCCGCCACGACGACTGGCGGGTCAACTGGTCGACCGGGAGGTTCGCCCCCGCGCAGGAGGTGGGCGGCTGGACGGAGCTCGTGTCGGTCACCCGGCGCAAGGCCCGCAGCCGCCTGTCCGCCGACGCCAGGCGTACCGGCGCCGACGGCCTCGTGGTCTCCGACATCGACCTGCGCATCGAAGAGCGCGACTGCAAGCTCGGCGACCACGAGCACGACCACGTCGTCGAGGCCACCGTCATCGGCACCGCGATCGCCGAGTTCCGTACGTCGCACCGCCCCACCCCACCACTGACGATCATGAGGTTCTGAGAGAGATGACCGATCCCGTCGCCCAGGGTGTGCCCGCCGACGCGATGGCCCGGCTCGCCGAGCTGCGCCCCGGCGCGCCCGGCGCGCTGTTCACCAGCGACCTGTCCGTGAACGAGTTCCTGCTCGTCCGCGAGGCCGGATTCCGGCCGCTCGGCCTGGTCCTGGGCAGTTCGATCTACCACGTCGGCATCCAGGTCGGCCGGTGGAGCAAAAATATGGAGCTCGACCAGCTGTCCGGCGCGATGTACCACGCGCGGGAGCTGGCGATGACCCGCATGGAGGCCGAGGCCGACCAGCTCGGCGCCGACGGCATCGTGGGCGTGCGGCTGCAGGTGGAGTTCCGTGACTTCGGCAGCGACATCGCCGAGTTCATCGCGATCGGCACCGCCGTGAAGGCCGACGACACCTCCCAGAACTGGCGCAACAACAAGAACCAGCCGTTCACCTCCGACCTGAACGGCCAGGACTTCTGGACCCTCATCCAGGCGGGCTACGCCCCGCTGGGCATGGTGATGGGCACGTGCGTGTACCACGTCGCGCACCGGCGGCTCACCTCGGTGCTCGGCAGCCTCGGGCAGAACGTCGAGATCCCGGAGTTCACCCAGGCGCTGTACGACGCGCGGGAGCTGGCCATGACCCGTATGCAGGCCGAGGCGCAGGCCCTGCACGCCGAGGGCATCGTCGGGGTGGACCTCGACCAGTTCCACCACCAGTGGGGCGGGCACACGATGGAGTTCTTCGCCATCGGCACCGCCGTACGGCCGCTGCGCGAGGATCACGTCATCGCCAAACCCCAGATGGTGCTCGGGCTGGACCGCTGATTCACTGATGGCCATGGATTTCGACATGGTCGCCGCCGCGCTGCGCCGCGACACCGCCGACGTCGCGACGTACGCCCGCGTGCTCACCGGAACGCTCGCCGACGCGCTGCCGCCCGGCTGCGTGACCGTGGAGCACGAGCGCGGGTTCGCCGACCGCCTGCGGGGCCGCGACGGCCGTGCCCGCCGGGTCGTCGTCCGGCTGGGGGAGCGCACGCTGTTCCTGACCGCCGGAGACGGGCGGCCGGTCGCCGAGATCCATCACGAGGTGCGCGGCGTGGTCCTGTCCCGCGACCAGGTGACGCTCGACGTCTGGGTGCGCACCCTCACCGAGGAGCTCATGGCCCAGGCCCGGGCCGACGCCCGCGCCGCCGAGGCACTGCGCCGCCTGGTCGCGGGCGGTTGACGGTCGCCGGGCGGGCGGTCCTGCCGAAGGGGCGGGCGCCCGGGCCGCAGGGGCGGGCGGTCCTGCCTCCGATGTACGGTCGAGACGCCATCTCGTGAAGGGAGTCGTCAGTGCGGGTGTTCGTCTCGGTCGACATGGAGGGCGTGTCCGGTCTCACCGATCCGGATGAGATGCGGGCCGGCGGGCGCGGGTACGAACGCGGCTGCGAGCTGATGACCGCCGACGCGAACGCCGCGGTGGCCGGGGCGTTCGACGCGGGCGCCGACGACGTGATCGTGACCGACTCGCACGGCAGCACGAAGAACCTCCGGGCCGACCTCATCGACGAGCGGTGCTCGCTGATCCGCGGCCCGTACCGCCCGCTGCGCATGGGGCAGGGCCTCGACACCGCCCACGACGCGGCGATGTTCGTCGGCTACCACGCCCGCGCCGGCGTGCCGCACGGCGTGCTCAACCACACCTGGATGGGCTATGAGATCCAGAACCTCTACCTCAACGGGGAGGTGTGCGGCGAGATCCGGCTGATCGCCGGGCTGGCCGGATCGATGGGCGTGCCGGTCGCGCTCGTGGCGGGCGACGAGGCGGCCTGCGCCGAGGCCCGCGAGGTGCTCGGCGACGTCGAGACGGTCGCGGTGAAGAAGGGCATCGACCGCTACTCCGCGCAGCTTCTGCCGCCCGTCCGCGCCCAGGCCCTGATCCGCGAGGCGGCCGTCCGGGCCCTGGGCGACCTGGGCCGGCGCCGGCCGTACGTCGTGCCGTCCCCGTACACGCTGGGCATCGACTGGGCGTCCACGGCGATGGCGGAGTCGTGCGCGATGATCCCGGGGATCAAGCGGGCCGGCCCCCGCTCGGTGGAGTTCACGACCGACGACTACGCCGAGATCGTCGGTGTCCTCGGCATCATGGCCACGATCGGCGGCAGCGTCGGCTGCACCGGGCAGCACTACGGCTGAGCTCCCACCGAACGGGCCGCACGACGGCTGAGCTCCCACCGAACGGGCCGCACGACGGCTGAGCTCCCACCGAACGGGCCGGCGTCACGGCCGAGCGCGTTGCCGCATCGGGCGGCACCCACGGATCACGGTCGGTAGGGTGGCGTCCCATGTGGGGACTGTCGCTCGAGCCCGCCCTTGACCGTACCGACCTGCTCGCGCCGCCCGTCGTCGAGGCGATCCGCGGGTGGAAGGGTGAGGACGCCTTCCAGGTCACGGAGATCGACCCGGAGCTGGCCGACACCGCCGCGTTCTGCGAGCGGTACGGCGCGCCGCTGGAGACCTCGGCCAACTGCGTGATCGTCGCGGCCAAGCGGGGCGGTGACGTACGGCTCGCCGCCTGCGTCGTGCTCGCCACCACCCGCGCCGACGTCAACGGCGTCGTCCGGCGCCGCTTGGACGCGCGGAAGGCGTCCTTCGCGCCGCAGGAGCAGGCCGTCGCCGAGGCCGGCATGGAGTACGGCGGCATCACGCCGTTCGGCCTGCCCGCCGACTGGCCGGTGCTCGTCGACCGGGCCGTCGTCGACACCCCGTACGTCGTCGTCGGCAGCGGTGTGCGGCGCTCCAAGCTGGTCGTCCCCGGGGCGGCGCTCGCGGGGATCGAGCAGAGCGAGGTCATCGAGGGTCTCGCCCGCTGAGGACGCGGGCTCAGCGCTGCGGCGAGAACCAGGGCGGAACGTAGACCACCCAGCCGTGGCCGAGTCCCGACAGGGGATGGGCGACCCAGGAGGCGGCGTACCGGGGCGGCGGCGTGCCGTGAGACAGGATGCCGGTGGGTGCCCGGCGGGCGCGATCGAGGAAGTCGGCCACGGTCGTCGACTTCAGGATCCCGCTCGTCGCCGCGGTCCCGCAGCCGAGGTAGAGGGCGACCGGCACCGAGCGCGGCCCGGCGAGAAGGCAGGGGCGACGCAACCCCAGATGCCTCAGCGTCGCGGCGCCGCGGACGTACGTGAGGCGCTGGGCCGCGTTGTCGCGCGTCTCCCATGACAGGAGCAGCACCTGCGAACCGACCTGCGCGAGGACGACCACCGATGCCAATACGGCCAGCGGCAGTCGCAGTCGCGGAACGGCGGCCGGCAGCCTGACCAGGCACTCCGCGACGGGCAACGCCAGCAGCGCGTAGACGGGCAGCAGGAACCGCGGTGCCGCATACCCCAGGAGCAGCAGGTACGGCACGGACGCGGAGATGCCGCAGGCGACGGCGACGGCGGCCGGCCCGGCGGCGCGGGCACGGGCCGCCAGGATCAGCCCGCCGACGACGAGCAGGGGAACCGCCGGCCACCACAGGGTCAGCGTGGGGTGCTCGGCGCCGCCCCCGCAGGGGCGGCAGAGCAGTGGCCCGTTGACGGCGTACAGCTCGTACAGCACACCTCGTGGATGCCAGGCGATGCCGCCCTCGATGGCGCTGGACGTCCTCAGCCGTTCCAAGGGCCCGCCGTATCGCAGGTACGCCTCGACGATCCACTGTGCGGCGCCGAGCGCGAGCCCCGCCACGAGGGCGACGAGCAGAGCGGGGCGTCGCCACCGGCGGACCGCCATCGCCACGATCGGCAACGGCAGCGCGATCCACGCCGCGTCTCCCGGCCGCATGAGTGTCACGACGGCCGCCGCGGCGATCACTCCGAGGAGGGCGGCCCGCCCGCCGGCGACGGCGTAGCGGACGAACCATCCGACCAGTGCGACTCCGCCGACGGCGACCCAGAAGTTCGGGATGACCTCCGACGCGTAGTAGCCGGTGACCCAGAGCCCGGTGAAGAGCAGTGCCGCCAGTGGGACGACCGCTTTGCGGGATGTCAGCGCCAGCCAGGGCCAGTAGGCGAGCACGACCGCGGTGGCGCCGATGACCGCGAGGTACGCGCGCAGCACCGTGAGCGACGCGGTCATCCAGACGACCGGCGCGATCAGGTACGTGATGCCGCGTGCCCGCGGCGCGTCGAAGAAGGCCGCCGGGACCCGCGGGCTGACCTGGGTGATGTACAGCGCCTCGTCCCAGCCGACGTCGCCGTGGCGTACGACCACGGCGAACTCGACCGCCGCGAGAAGCACGGCCACGGCGATCAGCCATGCGGCCGGACGCCGTATCAGGTCGCGCGGCTTCGGCATCGCCCATGCGGTCACCGCACTACCACCCCGATCATTCCCGCCCCTTCCGCCGAGCGACGGCCGAATCTGTCCTAATCTGCACACATTTGTGGGTATCGGTGATCCGAGGGTGGCCGACGGGTGAACGGCGGCCCTCCGACGATGGTCGCATCGCACTCGCGGCCAACCTGGAACCTTCGCACCGTGATCCGCGTCAAAACCGGCATGAACGTGTCGGGGCTTGCGCCGCTGGGCTCGTACGAGCTGCTGGAGCAGGTGGGTGAGGGGGCCACGTCCGTGGTGTACCGCGCCATGGACCGTTTCGGGCGGACGGTCGCGGTGAAGGAGCCGCGCCGTGAGGTCGCGCACGATCCGGCCGTGCGCCGCCGCCTGAGGCGTGAGGCCCGCACGATGGCCCGGGTGCGCAGCCCGTACGTCGCCGAGGCGCTAGACGCCTGCCTGGACGGCGAACGCCCCTACCTGGTCACGGAGTACGTCGCGGGCGTGCCCCTGCGGGATCTCGTGACGATGTACGGGCCGCTGTGGGAGGAGGCGCTGTGGGGCTTCGCCGGCCGGTTCGCGCAGGGCGTGGCGGCGGTGCACGGGGCCGGTGTGCTGCACCGGGACCTCAAGCCCGGCAACGTCATGGTCGTGGGCGGGATCCCGAAGATCATCGACTTCGGGATCGCGCAGGAGACGGGGGCCGAGCAGGTCACGCAGCCGGGCGTGCTGACCGGGACGCCGGGCTACGTCGCGCCCGAGCTGATCGACGGCGGTCGCTGCAGCGAGGCGTCCGACGTGTTCTCCTGGGCCGCGACGGTCGCGTTCGCGGCGACGGGCCGCCCGCCGTTCGGCGCGGGGTCGCTGCACGGCATCTGCTTCCGGGTATTGCGGGGCGCCGCCGACCTGGACGGCGTTCCGGAGCGCCTGCTGCTGCTGCTGCGCCACGCCCTGGTCCGCGACCCCGCCGCGCGGCCTGCCGCGTCGTGGCTGGTGGACCGCCTCACCGAGCGGAGACCGGTCTCCGCGGCCTGACCGGTTCCGCGGGAATTCCATGAGGAAACACATGCCCAGGTATCGTGACGGATCTATGGAGGGGGTAGAGACGTCCGGGGAGAGCATCGGCCGATATCGCCTACTCGAGAAGATCGGGGAAGGCGGGATGGGGGTCGTGCACCTGGCCGCCGACCCCATGGGCCGCAAGGTCGCCGTGAAGGTCCTGCGGCCCGGGGTGGCGACGGACCAGACGGCGTTGCGCCGGCTGGCCCGTGAGGTCGACTCCATGCGCCGGGTGCACAGCCCGCACGTCGCGGAGATCGTCGACGCGGACGTCACCGCCGAGCCGCCCTATGTCGTCACGCAGTACGTCCCCGGCCGCACGCTGGATGAGTTCGTGCGCGACAACGGGCCGCTGCGCGGGGACCGGCTGCAGCGGCTGGCGAGGGGGCTGGCCTCCGCGCTGGCCGCCATCCACGATGCCGGCATCGTCCACCGGGACCTCAAGCCGGGCAACGTCATGTTCCAGGAGAACGGCGAGCCGGTCGTCATCGACTTCGGCATCGCGCAGGGGGTCGACGCCACCCGGCTGACCGCGACCGGGCTCGTCATCGGCACGCCCGGCTTCCTCGCCCCGGAGATCATCGAGGGGGACGACGCCGGCGCGCCCGCGGACGTGCACGCCTGGGCGGGCACGCTCGCCTTCGCCGCGACCGGGCGGGCGCCGTTCGGCGGCGGCACGTTCGAGTCGATCTTCTACAAGATCATGGAGGGCCGGCCGGACCTGGAAGGCGTGCCCGAGCCGCTGCTGCCGCTCGTCCGCGCGGCCATGGCGCGCAACCCCGCCGAGCGGCCGACCGCGCACGCCCTCGTGCAGCTCGCCCAGCGGATCGACGTCAACAGCACCCTGGTCGACCCGCCGTCGACCCAGACCAAGCGGCTCACCGCCGTCTCGGCACCGCCACCGCCGCGCCCGGCCAACCCGCGCGACTTCAGGGGGCAGCTGCCACCGGCGCCGCCACCTCCTCCGCCGCAGCAGCCGTACGCCTCGTCCCCGTACGGGCCGCCCGGGCAGCAGCCGCCGCCGGCGCGGTACGAACAGCGTCCCCCGAAACCGCCGCGGCCCGACGAGCCGAAGCCGTACGGCGTCTACCGCTTCCTGAGCCTGCTGCTCCTCGTCGGAGCGGTGGGGCTGGCCGTGGTGACGCCCGCCATCGCGTTGATCGTCGTGCTGCTCGCCCTGCTGGTCCTGCGGACCGCCGACCGCGGCGCTCAGGATCTCACGTCCAAGCGGACCCGGCGCGGGCCGCGATCGGGCGACATCGCCGCGGTGATCGTCAAGTCGCCGTTCTCGGCGGTCCGGGCGGCGCTGGGCATGCTGCTGGTCAGCCCACTGGCGATCATTGCCGGCGTCATCGTGCTGCTGATCGGGCTCGGCGCGAAGGCCGGGCTGACGATCCCCCGGGCGGTGGCGCTCGCCACGGCCGCGTTCGTGATCGTCCAGTGCCTCGGGCCGGGCAGCGAGCCCGCGCGGCGTCAGCTCGCCCGTGTCTGGGGGGCCGTCCTCCCGAGGAGAACGCAGGCCCTGGTCGCCCTGGCCGTCATCGGATTCGTCGTCTTCCTGCTCGTGTCGTTCGCGCTCGGCCAGACACCGGACCTGCGGCCGTTCGACTTCCCGGCGCTTACGAGCAGCCTGCGCAGCCTGCGATCCGGCCTCCGCGACCTGCTCGGCTGACCCGGGACGCCCCGACAAGGAAAGAACCGAATGCCAGTGGAGGACGCCGAGGTGCAGAAGGTGGGCCCGTACCGCCTGACGGCGACCCTCGGTGAAGGCGGCATGGGCGTGGTCCACCGGGCCGTCGACGACGCCGGCCGCGAGGTGGCCCTGAAGGTCCTGCGGGCGGAGTACGCCGAGGACGCCACCTTCCGGCGGCGGCTCGCCCGCGAGGTCGACACGATGCGGCGGGTGCGCAGCCCGTACGTCGCCGAGGTCCTCGACGCGGACGTCGCCGCCGAACGCCCCTACATCGTCACCCGGTTCATCGACGGCCACCCGCTCGACGGCGTCATCCGGGCGGCCGGGCCGCTGTCCGGCGGCCCGCTGGCGCGCGTGGCGGCCGGCCTCGCCGAGGCGCTGACCGCCGTCCACGGCGCCGGCGTCGTCCACCGGGACCTCAAGCCGAACAACGTCATGATGGTCGAGGGCGCGCCGGTCGTCATCGACTTCGGCATCGCGCACGCGATGGACGCCACCCGGCTCACCCAGACCGGCATGGTCGTCGGCACACCCGGCTACCTCGGCCCGGAGATCATCGACGGCAAGCCCCCCGGCCCCGCCGTCGACGTGTACGGGTGGGGGGCGACCGTCGCGTTCGCCGCCACCGGGCGGGCGCCGTTCGGCGGCGGGTCCATCGAGGCGGTGCTGGTTCGCATCCTGTCCGGCAACCCCGACCTGAACGGCGTGCCCCCGTCCCTCGAGCCCCTGCTGCGTGAGGCGCTCGCCCGCGATCCGGAGGACCGGCCCTCGGCGGTGGAGCTCGTCGAATGGGTCCGCGCCCTCGACCTCGGCGCGCCACCGACGATCGCCCCCACCGCCCTCGGCCCGGCCGTCGCGCCGCCCGATGCCGCCGGGGCTTCCGCGGGCGCCGGCTCCGTTGCGGCGGCCCACGGTCCCGCCGGAGCCTCGCGGAGCCGGCCCGGGACGTCTCAGGGGGGTGTTCCCCCGGTCCCGGCGAGCCCGCCCCCCGGGACGGCGCCCCCTTCCGCGACGCCGCGCGTGGCGCTGGGCTGGTACAAGCTGCTCGCCTACCTGGCGATCGTCACGGCCGTGGCGGTCTGTGCCGTCGCCCCCGTCGTCGCCCTGCCGGTGGTGGTGGCGGCCGTCTGGTACCTGCGGGCGGGGGACTCGGCCGTCCGCTCCCGGCGGGTGCCGGTACGCGGGGCCGAAGACCTGGTCCTCGTTCCCTTCCGTGTGCCCGGATCCCTGGGGCGGTCGACCGGGACGCTGATCCCCGCCCTGCTCTGCTCCGCCCTGGCGGCGGCCGTGACCGGGCTCGCGCTGCTCGTCTGGACCGCCACCCACGACGAGCAGTGGCCCGACGCCGTCACCCGGTGGAGCGCGGCGGCGTTCGCCTGGGTGATCCTCGCGGGGCCCGGCGTCATGGCTCCGCGGCGCCAGCTGGTCCGCCTGCTCTCGGCGGTGGCCCAGAGCCCGCGCCACGCCACCGCGGTCGGTTTCTTCCTCGCCGGCGTCGCCTCCCTCGCGGCGGCGGCCGGGTGGGCACTGAGGCCACGCTGGTGGCCGATCGGCGACCGGGCCGGCGTCCTGGTCCAGCTCACCGAACGGATCTCCACGCTGCTGCACCGGTGACGCGCGGACCGCGGGCTCGCGGGGTTTCGCCGAGACCGCCCGCCAGATGCCGCCGGCAGGTGCTCGGCGAAAGTGCGCGGCGCCGGTCGCATCACGCCGGAGGCACCCGCGCGGCGCGGTAGTGTGGCGTTGCCTTTGACACGTCCGCCCGATGCGGGGACCACAGCGACATTCCGAGGAGGGAACGGCGTTCCTCCGGCCCGGCGGCCGGGGCCACGCCGCGCGCCGATGACGTGGGATGACACCTCCGGGGCCGTCTCCGAGCGGCCGCTCGCGGCCGACGAGACCGTCGACGCCGTCGTCGAAGGCTGGTCACGCCTCTTCGCGTACCTCGTCGTCGCGATCGTCTTCGGACTCAGCGTCATCATGCCGTTCTTCGGGCTGCTGCTGGCGCTCGCGTGCGCGTCCTACCTACGTGCCGGGCAGGTGCACGCGCGGCGGCACCACCGCGGACTGTTGCGGCTCGTGGTCGGCCCGCTGACCGCACCCCTCGACCTCGTCCGCGGCTTCGCCGGGACGCTCCTCACCGTGCCGTACGCCGCGGTGTTCGCGGTCGCCGTGCCGATGGCCATCATGGCCACGTCGGCGATCGGCGTTCAGGTCGCTCCACTGGTGGGGGCGGCCTGGGGCGCCGGAGCCGCGGCGTACGTCCTGCTCGCGGCGCCGGGCGTGCGGGTGCCACGCCGTCACCTGGTCCAGGTGTTCACCGCGCTGGCGAACGGGCCACGCCGGATCGCCGTGGTCGGAGCGGTGCTGTGCGTCCTGACGCTCGCCGTCCTCGCCGCCGCGATCGTGCTGAAACCGACCTTCGCCCCCATGTACGAGCTGGAGAACTCCATCGCCCAGGAGCTGTCCCGCTTCCAGGACTCGATCCAGCAGCGCGTGTCGTGACGGCGGGTCCGCCGGGCCGACATTTACGATCATGCGGTACCCGTCCACCGCGGAACCCCCCATGACGTCCCTGCGCGAGAGTCTCGGCCCGTACCGGCTCCTGGAGGAGATCGGTGTCGGTGGCATGGGCGAGGTGCACCTCGCGCTGACCCCGGACCGCCGCACGGTCGCGGTGAAGATCCTCCACCCGGCGGTCGCCCGCGACGCGCTGGCCCGCCGGCGGCTCGAACGCGAGGTCTCGACGATGCGGCGGGTGCGCAGCGCGTACGTCGCCGAGGTCGTGGACGCCGACTTCGCCGGGCGCCGGCCGTACATCGTCACCGAGTACGTCCAGGGCCGTTCCCTCGACCTCCGCGTGCGCGCCGAGGGGCCGTTGCGCGGCGGGGCGCTGCTGATGGTGGCGCGGGGGCTGGCCCGCGCCCTGCACGTGATCCACGCGGCGGGGGTCGTCCACCGGGACCTGAAGCCGGCCAACGTGATCCTCGTCGACCGCGATCCGGTCGTCATCGACTTCGGCCTGGCGCACGTGCTGGACGCGACGCGGCTGACGCGCACGGGGACGGCGATGGGCACGCCCGGATACCTCGCGCCGGAGATCCTCGACGGGGAGCGGGCGGGGCCGGCCGCCGACGTCTTCTCGTGGGCGGGGACGGTCGCGTTCGCGGCCACCGGCCGGTCGCCGTACGGTCCGGGGCCCGCGCAGGCGATCTTCTCTCGCGTGCTCCGGGGCCGGCACGACCTGCGCGGCGTCCCGGGCGAGTTGCGGGCGACGCTGGAGGCGGCGCTTTCGCTAGATCCGGAGTCGCGCCCCGGGACCGGCGATCTCCTCGAGGTGCTCGCCGCCCTCAGGGGCCGCCCGAGGCCCGTTGCCGCGCCCCGGCGGCCTTCGGCGGAGCGCGGCCCGGCGCCACGCGCCCGGACACCGGGCGAAAGCCCATCGGACGACCGGCCGCAGGGCGCAAGGACACCGGGCGGAAGGGGCGCCGGGGCACCAGGCGCCGGGACACAGGCCGGCGGGCCGGCGGCCGGCGGTCTGCCGGACGAGCGGTCGCCGGGGGACCGCGCGCCGGGGGACCGCGTGCTGGGCGGCAGCCTGCCGGACGAGCGGTCGCCGGATGAGCGGTCGCCGGGTGAGCGCGCGCAGCAGGGCAGGGCGGGCGACGGCCGTGGCCTGCGGGGAACCGACCGCCCGGCCCGCGAGGGCGTCCCCGCCCCGGCGGCGGACGGCGGCCTGGTGGAGGAGCCCGCCGAGCCGCCTCGCCGGCTGCCGGGGCGGCTGTTGCGCGGAATCCTCGCGCTGGCCGTTCCCGCGGCCTGCTACGCACTGCCGGTCCTGGCCGTGGCGGCGATCCTGTCGGGCTCCGCCGCCGGGTACACCTGGGACGCGATCGCCCGTGCCCGCCGCCGGACGGCGGCGAAGGTGGGCCGGCTGGCACGGCTGCGGGCCGGTCTCGGCGCACTGGTCGCGGTCCCGGCGCAGACGGTGATCCGGCTGATCGCCCTGCTCGTGGCGCTGGTCGTCGGCTACGCCGCGGTGCTGGCGGTCACCTGGTGGTCCGTCGTGCCGCGCGAACGGGCCCTCGCGCTTCCGCTCGGCGTGCTGGCGGTCGTGGCGAGTGTCCTGCGCGCCCGTTACGCGAGTGAGCGCCGTGCGACGCGTCTGGTCGTGGCCGTTCTCGGGGCCGGGGCGCTGGCGCTGGTGGCCGTCGGGATCCCGTTTCCGGCATGGTGGCCGCTCACGGCGCCGTGAGCCGGGGGTGCGGAGTTTGCGCGCTCGCTACTCGTGGGTAACATCGGGGGCGATGCATGAGACGCCCCCGAGGCCGAATCACCTTCGGGTGTTTGGCAGGCTAAGGGCGTCGTACGCATCAGCCCGCGTCGCCCGCAGGGACGGCGCCCGTCGTGCCGGAGGAGCGCGTAGATGAAGTGTGCAGGGAGGGCGGACACCATATGAACATCGTCGTCTGCGTGAAGCAGGTCCCCGACACGGCGACCGAACGCAAGCTGCGGTCCGACGACAAGACCCTCGACCGTGAGGCGGCGGACGTCGTCATCAACGAGCTCGACGAGTACGCCGTCGAGGAGGCCTTGACGATCAAAGAGGCCCACGGCGGCGAGGTGACCGTCCTCACCATGGGGCCGGAGAGGGCGTCGGAGTCGATCCGCAAGGCCCTGGCCATGGGCGCCGACAAGGCGGTCCACGTGTCGGACGAGGCGCTGCACGGCTCGGACGCGCTGTCGACCTCGTACGCGCTCGCCCAGACGCTGAAGAAGATCGGCTTCGACCTCGTCATCCTCGGCTCGGAGTCGACCGACGCCCGTACGGGCGTGCTGGCCGCGATGCTGTCCGAGCGGCTCGGTGTCCCGCAGGTGACGCTCGCCAACAAGGTGGAGATCGACGGGTCCGCCCTCAAGGCGCAGCGGCTGACCGACTACGGCTTCGACCGCGTCGAGGCGAGCCTGCCCGCCGTGGTGAGCGTCGTCGAGAAGATCAACGAGCCGCGTTACCCCTCCTTCAAGGGGATCATGGCGGCGAAGAAGAAGCCGGTCGAGAAGCTCGCCGTCGCGGACGCCGAGATCGACGCCGCCAAGGTCGGGCTCGCCGGAGCCTCGACCGAGGTCGTCGACTTCGCCGACGCGCCACCGCGCGAGAAGGGCCAGATCGTCAAGGACGAGGGCGACGGCGGCGTGAAGGTCGCCGAGTTCCTCGCGTCCAAGAAGTTCATCTGAGAGGCGGGGAAATGGCGGAGATTCTCGTCCTCGTCGACCATGTCGACGGAGAGGTCAAGAAGGTCACCTTCGAGCTGCTGACGCTCGCGCGCCGGCACGGCGACGCCGCGGCGGTATGGATCGGCCCGGGTTACGAAGGCGCCAAGGACAAGCTCGCCGAGTACGGCGCGGCCAAGGTCTACGTCGCCGCCGACGAGGAGCTGACCTCCTACGTCGTCGCGCCCAAGGCCGAGCTGCTGGCGCAGCTGGTGGCGGACAGGTCGCCGGCCGCGGTGCTCGTGGCCGCGACGGGCGAGGGCAAGGAGGTCGCGGGTCGCCTCGCGGTCAAGATCGACTCGGGCGTGCTCACCGACGTCGTCGACGTCGCGGACGGGTTCGTCGGCGAGCACTCGATCTTCGGCGGCGCGATCGTCTCGCACGCCAAGGTGTCGAAGGGCACGCCGATCATCGCGGTACGCCCGAACTCCACCGCTCCCGAGGCCGCGCCGTCGACCCCGGCGGAGGAGCAGGTGTCGGTGACGCTGTCCGACGCGGCCAAGGCCGCCAAGGTCGTCGAGAAGGTCGTCCAGGAGAAGGGCGAGCGGCCCGAGCTGACCGAGGCCGCGATCGTGGTCTCCGGTGGCCGCGGCGTCGGCGGCGCCGACAACTTCAAACTCATCGAGGAGCTGGCCGACTCGCTCGGCGCGGCCGTCGGCGCCTCGCGCGCCGCGACCGACGCCGGCTGGTACCCGCACACTTTCCAGGTGGGCCAGACCGGTAAGACGGTGTCGCCGCAGCTGTACATCGCGGTCGGCATCTCCGGCGCCATCCAGCACCGGGCCGGCATGCAGACCTCGAAGACGATCATCGCCATCAACAAGGACCCCGAGGCGCCGATCTTCGAGCTGGTCGACTACGGCGTGGTCGGCGACCTGTTCCAGGTCGCCCCGCAGCTCACCGAAGAGATCACCAAGCGCAAGTAGGTCTGCTTGGCGGACGCCCCGGCGGTACGGCCGGGGCGTCTCTCGTTTCGGGCTCAGCCCGGCCGGGTGAGCCGGAAACGGATGCGCCCGCCCGGCCGGGCCTGCGCGGCGAGGTGCAGGTCGGCCTCGGCGACCACCCCGATGACCGGGTAGCCGCCGGTGAGGGGATGGTCGGCGAGGAACAGGACGGGCTGCCCGGCGGGCGGCACCTGCAACGCGCCCGGCACCATCGCCTCCGGGTCCAGTTCGCGGACCGCGCGTCGCCGTAGGACGGGCCCACGAAGCCGGATGCCGACACGGTTGCTGTCCACCGACACCTCGTACGGTGCGGAGCACAGCGCGGTGAGGGCCTCGGGAGCG
This sequence comes from Actinoallomurus sp. NPDC050550, assembly GCF_040655075.1. Lineage (NCBI taxonomy): Bacteria > Bacillati > Actinomycetota > Actinomycetes > Streptosporangiales > Thermomonosporaceae > Actinoallomurus > Actinoallomurus sp. NPDC050550. The sequence goes on from NZ_JBFAJC010000015.1 coordinate 117,067, forward strand.
AACCAGTCGTCGCGGGGACCGGGCACCACGGACAGCACCGGCTCTTCCGGGCGGCGCGGTTGCGGCGCGAGGTCCACGGTGATCCGGCCCTCGGCCTGCCCGCCGATCGGCAGGACCCGGCCCGGCGCCAGCGGTGGCGGCCCGAGACCCGACAGCACGTCCGTGGCCCGCGAGCCGAGCACCGGCGGGACGTCGACGCCTCCGCGGACGGCCAGGTAGGTCCGCAGGCCGTCGGCCGGCGCGCCGACCCGGACCTCGTCGCCGGCCCGCACGTGGACCGGTGCGAACATGCCGGCCGCCCGCCCGGCCACGCGCACCGGGCACGACGCGCCGGCGAACGCGATCACCGTCGCCCGGCGGAACCGGGCCACCAGCCCGCCGAAGGTCAACTCGACCCCGGCGGCACCCTCCCGGTTGCCGACCAGGCGGTTCGCCAGCCGCAGGCTCCGCCGGTCGGCCGCCCCGGACTCGCCGACGCCGATCTCGGCCAGGCCCGGACGCCCCAGGTCCTGGACCGTGGCGAACGGGCCGGGGGAGACGATCTCGATCACGTGGGAACCTCCACGAACCGGACGCGGGTGCCGGACCGCAGCAGCATCGGCGGATCCCGTTCCAGATCCCACACCGGCAGGTCGGTGTGGCCGATGATGCGCCAGCCGCCGGGGGACGGACGCGGATAGATACCGGTGAACCGGTCGGCGACCGCGACCGCGCCGGTCGGCACCGCCGTACGGGGGGTGTCGTGGCGCGGCGCGCGCAGGGTCGGCGGTAGCCCGGCGATATAGGCGAAACCGGGGGAGAAACCGCAGAACGCCACGGTGTGCTCCGCCGCCGTGTGCCGGTCGATGACGTCCCGCTCGGTCAGGCCGGTCAGGTCGGCGAGCTCCGCCAGGTCCGGCCCGTCGTAGCGGACCGGCACCGTCACCGTGTCCACGACATGCGGGCCGGACACGGCGACCGCCCGGCCGCCGATCTCCGCGCTCAACCGGCTGATGTCGGTGACGGCGGGGTCGTAGCGGAGCAGCACGGTGGAGGCCGCCGGCACCGTCTCCGTCACCCCCTCCGGCGGGTCCCGCCGCAGAGAGTCGCACAGGCCCGGAACCCGGGCCGGGTCGGAGGGCTCGACCAGTACGGCCCGCTCGCCGCAGCGGAGCACCCGCATGCCGGGCCCGCTCATGTGAACGGGAGCACGTCGACACCCGCGGCGTGCAGGCCCTCACGGACCCGGCTCGCCAGCGCGCCGGCGCCCGGCGTGTCCCCGTGCACACAGATCGAGCGCGGCGCCACCGTCACCGTCGTGCCGTCCACCCCCGCCACCGTGCCCTCGACGGCCATCCGGACCGACCGGGCGACGACCTCGTCGGCATCGTCGACGACCGCCCCGGGCAGACGACGCGACACCAGACGCCCGTCCGAGCGGTAGGCGCGGTCGGCGAATCCTTCGGTGCTCAGGGCCAGCCCCGCCGCCGCGGCGAGGTCGAGCCACCGCGAGCCGCGGGGACCCAGCACCGTGAGGGCGGGGTCGAAGCGGCGCACCGCCTCGACGACCGCGGCGGCCTGGGAGCCGTCGGAGACGATGGTGTTGTACAGCGCCCCGTGCGGCTTGACGTAGCGGACCCGGTCGCCGGCGGCGCGGGCGAACGCGTCGAGGGCGCCGATCTGGTAGACCACGTCGTCGACGAGGTCGTCCGCCTCGACGTCGATCCGCCGCCGGCCGAAGCCGACGAGGTCGCGGTAGCCGACGTGGGCGCCGATCCGAACACCACGGGCGACCGCGCGCTCACAGGCGCGCCGCATCGTGGGCGGGTCGCCGGCGTGGAACCCGCAGGCGATGTTGGCGCTGGTGACGACGTCGAGCAGGGCGTCGTCGTCGCTCTTCCAGACGCCGAACCCCTCACCGAGGTCGGCGTTGAGGTCGATCACGCGATCCGGCATCCTCACCCCTCGGCCCACAGGGTCTGCTGAGAGACATCGGTGATGAACATGTGCCCCGGCTTGTGAGTGATGGCGAACGGCAGTCTGGACCGCATGAGGGCGGCCTGCGGCGTCACACCGCAGGCCCAGAAGACCGGCACCTCGCCGGCCCGGATGTCGACGGCATCGCCGAAGTCGGGCTGGGACAGGTCGGTGATGCCCAGCCCCTCCGGGTGGCCGACGTGGATCGGCGCGCCGTGGGCGGCCGGCACCGCCGCGCTCACGCGGACGGCCGTCCCGACCAGCCCGGCCGGGATCGGGCGCATCGACACGACCAGCGGCCCGCGGATGCGTCCGGCGGGCCGGCAGGCCCGGTTCGTCACGTACATCGGCACGTTCCGGCCCTGCTCCACGTGGCGCACCGGGACTCCCGCCCCGGCCAGTGCCGCCTCGAACGTGAAGCTGCAGCCGATGAGGAAGGCGACGAGGTCGTCACGCCACAGGTGCGTCACGTCCTCGGCCTGTTCGGCGGGCCGGCCGTTCCGCCACACCTGGTATCGGGGCAGGTCGGTGCGCAGGTCGGCGCCGGGCGCGAGGACCGTCTCCGGTCGCCCGGGCTCGGTGACGTCCAGCAGCGGGCAGGCCTTCGGGTTGCGCTGCGCGAACAGCAGGAGGTCGTGGGCGTGCTCCTCGGGGACCGCCACGAGGTTGGCCTGGAGGTGACCGGGGGCCCAGCCGGCGGTCGGGGCCACGAACCCGGTGCGGAACCGTGCCCGCGCGGCCGCCGGGTCGGATTCACGGTCGAGTGCGGTGAAGGCGGGCGCCGCGGTGTCGTCCCTCCGCGCGCGGCTTCGGGCGAGGCGGTTCACGACAGCTCCTGCGCACGCGTCTCCGGCAGGCCGAACAGCGCCGCGAAGGCCAGCACGTAGGCCAGCGCGCCGAACGCCATCGCACCGCCGACGCCGTACCGGGTGGCGATGAATCCGATCACCGTGGGGAAGAACGCGCCCACGCCGCGACCCACGTTGTAGGTGAAACCCTGGCCGGTGCCGCGTAGCCGGCCGGGGTACAGCTCCGACAGGAAGGACCCGAATCCGCTGAAGATCGCCGATGAGCAGAAGCCGAGGGGGAACCCGAGGACCAGGATGTAGTCGTTCGCCGAGGCGGGCAGCTGCGTGTACCCCACGATGAGCAGGCCGCTGAGCACGGCGAACAGGCGGATGGTGAGCTTACGGCCGAGCCGGTCCGTGAGGTGACCGCCGGTGAGGTATCCGGCGAACGCCCCGGTGATGAGGAAGGTCAGGTAGGCGCCGGTGCCGACCACCGACAGGTGACGGTCGGTCTTGAGATACGTGGGCACCCAGGTGGCCAGCGTGTAGTAGCCGCCCTGGACACCGGTGCTCATGAGGACCGCGAACACGGTCTTCTTCCGCAGGTCCCGGCCGAAGATCGCGGAGAGGGAGCCGCGGCCTTCCGTGTGCCGCTGTGCGGTGTAGGCCGGGGCGTCGGTGACGCTGCGGCGCACGTAGATCGCCAGCACCGCGGGCAGGGCGCCGGTGATGAAGAGCAGCCGCCAGGCGAGTTTCTCGTCCACCAGGTCGAACACCGCCGTGTAGATCAGGACGGCCGCGCCCCAGCCGACCGCCCAGGCGCCCTGCACCATCGCGACCGCCCGGCCTCGATGGCGCGCCGCCGCGTACTCGGCGACGAGGATCGCTCCGGCCGCCCACTCGCCGCCGAAGCCCAGCCCTTGCAGGGCCCGGAAGACCAGCAGGGTCGGATAGTTCGGTGCCAGCCCGCACAGCGCGGTGCAGACGGCGTAGGCGATCACGGTGACCATGAGGGTCCGCGCGCGGCCGATACGGTCGGCGAGGACGCCGGCCGCGATGCCGCCGAGGGCCGAGAAGACGAGGGTGGCGGTGGCGAGCATGCCGGTCTGCGGCTTGGACAGGCCGAAGCTCGCGGCGATCGCGGTCAGGCCGAGGGGCAGCACCCAGAAGTCGTAGGAGTCCAGGGCGTAGCCGAGGTAGGCACCCTTGAAGGCGCGGCGTCCAGGGGCGCCGAGTGTGCGGTACCAGGCGAACGCCCCGGTGCTCCGGTCTGGCTCTCGCTGGGTGGTCACCGCTTGTGATGCGGACGATGTCGCCATGACATACCTCACCGTCATGTCGCGGACACCGGACCTTTGCCGGACGCGGCGTCCTGTTCGTCTCCGTCCCGGCCCCCGCGAGGACGGACGGTTTCGTTCAACATAGATATTGTTGAACAATCCAACAAGACTCTTGTGGTAAGATCTTTGTGTCCGGGTGACGATGGAGAGGGCGGTCCGGATGCCCCCTGAAAGCGTTGACGCGGTCACGGAGAGCCTGATCCGTGACCGGTCGCTACTCAGCCGGACCAGCACCACCGAGCGTGTGGCGGCCATCCTGCGCGACCGCATCACCGAGGGTCTGTTCCGGCCCGGTGACCGGCTGGTCGAAGAGACGATCGGGACCGCCCTGGGCGTGTCACGTAACACTCTGCGCGAGGCGTTCCGGTTGCTGTCCCATGAGCGACTGCTCGACCACCGGCTCAACCGCGGCGTCTTCGTTCGCGAGCTGAGCGTCGACGACGTCGTCGATCTGTTCCGCGTCCGCCGGCTGGTCGAGTGCACCGCGATACGCCACGCCGACACCGCGCCCGCCGCCGCGCTCCGTCACCTGCGCGAGGCGGTCGAGAGCGGTGAGCACGCCGCGACCGACCACGCCTGGCTCGCCGTCGGCACCGCGAACATGCGCTTCCACCAGGCCGTCGTCGAACTGGCCGGCAGTGCCCGGCTCGAGGAGATGATGCGTCAGGTCCTCGCGGAGCTGCGCCTCGTCTTCCACGTCATGAACGATCCGCGCACCTTCCACGAGCCCTATCTGGCGCGAAACCGCGACATCCTGAAGCTCGTCGAGGCCGGTGACCGCGACGGGTCCGAGGCGATGCTGAGCGGCTACCTCACCGAGGCCGAGCGCCAGCTCGTCGGCGCCTACTCTCTGCTCACCCGCTGATCGCCCAGGGGGCGTCGCCGCGGCCGCAGCTCACCGAAGAGATCACCAAGCGCGAGTAGCCCGCGCGCACGGCAACGCCCCGGCGGAGGCCCGCCGGTGCGTTCCCGTGTTCGGGAAGCGTCACCTTGCCGTCGGCGTCGGAGACGGGGCGCCTGGACAGGGTCGCTCAGGCGTGCCTGTGTCCGTGGGTGTCACCTTGCCGTCGGAGACGGGACGCCTGGACAGGATCGCTCAGGCGTTCCCGCGTCGGTGGGCGTCACTTCGCCGTCGGCGTCGCCAACGGGGCGCCCGGAACCGGCGTGCGAGCGTCGTGGACCTGCCGCGTCGGGCCGACGAACAGCAGGACCTGGTTCTGTGCCCACGGGACGGCGTCGTGCACGAACCAGCCCGGCTGCACCTTCTCCGGCGGCACGCCGTTTCGGTACGGCGCGTTGTCGCCGTCGGCGCCCACGTACCGGTACTCCGGCACGGTGACGTGCCGCTTCTTCAGCATCGACACGACCTCGGCGACCGTACGCCCGCGGTAGGTCATCCCGTGCATGACCTCACCGGGCGCGTCGACCGGTGCGGTGGAGTTGTAGTGCTCACCGGGCCTGGCAGCACGCCCGAAGACGACCTGGGCGTGCTCCTTGTACCCGAGCGGGATCTTCACGCCCACCGGGCAGGCGCCGCCGCCCCCGGTGCGGCACCGTCCGGGCGCGGTGATCGTCTCGAGCGGGCCCTCCGACATCACCACCGTCCCGACGATCGTCGGAGACGCCGGGACCAGCGTCAGGTCGATGTTCATGCCGTGCGCGGCGAACTCCTTCCGGTACCGCGCCGGATCGGCCAGCGGGTCCTTGACCTTGACCACCAGGTACTTCCCCTGGGTCGAGAAGCTCAGCGCCGCCAGCTGGACCTTCACGGGCCCGCCGCTCGAGCGCTGTGACGGCGTGGGCGTCGTGTGCGTGCCGCCGGAGCCCGTGGAGGTGACGGCGACCGCGATCGCGACGGTGGCCGCGGCGGCGGCCAGCGGCACGCCGATGGTCAGCAGCCGGCCGCGCCGGGCCCGGTGTCGCGCCGGAACGGCGGTGGCGGTGATCTGTTCGGCCAGTTCGGTCCTGGCCTGCGGGCTTACCATGCGGGCGGCCTCCTCGTCGGTGATCGGCGCGAGCCGCCTGATCAGCTTGTCGTGGTTCATGCGTGCTCTTCCTCCGCGATCCGCGCTCGTCGCAGATGCGACTCCCCGTTGGCGTCCCTGCTCTTCAGCTCGCGCGCGAACCGCTTGCGCGCCCGGTGCAGCCGGATGCGCACGGCGTTGCGGGAGCAGCCGAGCACGGTCGCGATCTGACCGGCGTCCAGGCCTTCCCAGCCGACCAGGGACAGCAGTTCGCGGTCGTCGTCGGACAGGCTGCGGAACGCTTCCGCGACCGCCCCGGACTCGATGTGGTGATCGGCGGCCCGGTCGGCGTTGCCGAGTTCGGTACGCAGCCGGTCGCCGAGGGCCGTGCGCCGCCGCTCGCCGCGCCGGTGGTTGGCCAGGACCCGGCGCGCCACGCCGAACAACCATGGGCGGGCCCGGTCGCCGGCCGGGATCTCGTCGAGCCGCCGCCAGGCGACCAGGAAGGTCTCGGCGAGGACGTCGGCGGCGTCGTGACCGTCCTCGGTGCGGCGCATGACGTACCCGAGGACCGGGTCATGGCAGGCGGCGTAGATCTCCTCGAATCTTCGCCTTCTCTCGTCGAGAGGTCCCAAGGACCCTCTCCTCTCGGTCGGTGCCGGCCCGCGGATGCGCGCGGTCACCTCGGACGTGTCCGGCCGATCCGTAGCATTTCGCGGATCTTCGAGCAGCCATGGTGAGGTCGCCCGGGCCGGCGGCCACGTCCTCCTGAGCCGGGAACGACCGCCCGGCCGTCCCACCAGGCCGTGAAATGCCCGACGAGGTGCCGGACACCCATCGGGCGGAGGCCGTCGCCGTGACGGTCCCGGTCCCCTCGAAGGAGATCTCTTGGCACTCGTCAGAGCCGTCGTGGCGTTCGGAGCCATGGCCGCCCTCACCGCCGGTACGGTTCAGGCTGCCCATGCCGCACCGCGACCGGTCACGTCCACGCCGGCCGGCAAGGCGCAAGACCTCAAGAGCAAGATCGTCACCGGCGGGCCGATGCGCAAGCCGATCCCGCTCGGCAGCCGCCGGTTCGCGGGGCCGACACCGACCGTGAAAGTCGACGTCCTCGACCGCGCCGGAGCCGCGCCGACGGCGGACAACGTGTCCTCGGTGGAGTTCATGGCGTTCGGCGGAGGCGACTGGTTCGAAGCCACGCCCGTCGACGGGCATCTCGAGGGCGCCATCCCCGCGGGTGACTACGCGGTCTACGCGCGCGTCAAGACGCCGGAGAAGACCGGCGTCACGTCGGCCACCCTCGTCTTCCGGTCGAAAGTCTCCATCACCGAAGACACCTCCCTCACGCTCGACGCCCGGCAGGGCCGGCCGGTCACGGCGGCCGTGGACCGCGCCGACGCGGGGGTGAAGGACCTCACCGTCCAACTGACCCAGGACCTCGGATCCGGACCGGAGACGGTCGCGCTGGACGGGGGCCCGGACTTCTACATCACGCCGGCCGGGACCGACGGTGAGCTCACCTACCGTGTCCAGGCGACGCTGACCAGGAAGGGCGCCGAGACCGGCAGCCCGTACGTGTACGACATCGCCGTCGCGTCGCCCGGCATTCCCGCCGACCCGGTCCTCCGGGCCCGGACGAGCGCGCTGGCGGCCGTGCGGACCACCTACGCGGCGGAAGGCGGTCCGGCCTGCGGCGGAACGCACGCCGGGGTGGACTGGGGCGCCGCGATCAGCATCCTTCCCTACACGGGACTCGGCTCGCTGCCGACCACCCGCACCGAGTACTTCACGCCGGGACTCGACTGGTCGGTCGACGATATGGTCACCGGCGCCGACTGCGGGTTCGCGTTCGGCGACACCGACGTCCGGACCCGCAAGGTGAACTTCCCGCGTGCCGGGTCGTACACGCGGGCATGGAACGCGGCGCCGCTCGGCCCGTCCGCCGGCTTGATCTACTGGAGCGCCAACGGCCCAGGCGGGGAGCCGGCCCTGATCACGCCGATGCTGTCCTCCGCCGACGCGAAGAGCGAACTCGGGCCGTACGCGCACATGACGGGCACCTCGACCCTGCGCGATGCCGCCGGGAAGGTCGTCGCCACGAGCGACGTCCCCGGCACGAGCAACGGCTGGACCGCGCCCGGGCCGGGCAAGTACACGCTCACGATCGACGCCGAGCGCGCCGCCCCCTGGTCCGCTCTGGCCACCAGGCAGCACGACGTGTGGGACCTGACCGTGGACGACGGCCCGAAGGTGACACTGCCGGCGCTCCGCTACCGCACGGCGCTGGACGCGGACAGCCGTGGCAAGGCCGGCGCGGACCAGGCCGTCACCGTCGTGCCCGACGGCACCGACGGCACCCCGACGCTGCGGGTCTCCTACGACGACGGTGCGACCTGGGCCGACGTCGCGCTGCACAAGGACGGCACGGCGTGGACCGGGACCGTTCACAACCCGTCGTCCGGCTACGTGTCGCTGCGCACCGCCGTCGCGGGAGTGGTCGACCAGACGGTGATCCGCGCCTACGGCGTCCGCTGACGGAACGACCGGCCGCCGGGGATCGCGGCCGTACGGCGTGATCCCCGGCGGCCCGCTGTCCGCAAGCGAAATAGCAGCCAATTCCGACGTTTCGGTTGACGCGATCTGACCGCTCCGGCAGTCTTCCGGGGTCTATTCGATCTTGGGGGATCACCGAGATGTCCAACCGACGTCGCGCGATCGGCGCGGGGGCCGCCCTGGTGGCGGCCGTCGCCGCCGGCGCCGTCTATGCCCAGCAGTCCTCGTCCTTGTCAGCGGCGGGTCTGCAGTCTTCGTCCTCGCCGACACGGCAGACGGCGTACGCCGTCGCGGCGAAGCGCTACAAGGTGCCGGAGAGCGTCCTGCTCGGCGTGTCGTACCTGGAGTCGCGCTGGGACACCAACGGCGGCCTGCCGAGCGTGAGCGGCGGGTACGGCCCGATGCACCTGACCCAGGTCGCCGCCGCCTCGGGCGGCGGGATCGAGCAGGGCGGCGGTGACGACTTCGGCGCCGCCGCCGCGCCGAAGACCGCCGCGGTCGCGGAACCGCAGACCCTGCCGGAGGCGGCCCGGCTGACCGGCGTCGACGTGGGGAAGCTGCGTATCAACCCGGTCGCCAACATCGCGGGCGGCGCGGCGCTGCTGGCGAAGTACCAGCGGGACGCGCACAAACCGCTCGGCGCCGACCCGGCCCAGTGGTACGCCGCCGTCACCCGCTACGGCGGGACCGCCTGGTTCGCCGACGAGGTCTTCTCGGTGATCCGCTCCGGCGAGACCCGGACCACCGACGACGGCCAGCGGGTCACGCTCGCCGCCGACCCCAAGGCCGCCCCGGTCGCCGCGAAGGGAGTGGCCGCCGCGGCGGCCACCGACTGCCCGGCGAGCCTGAAGTGCGAGTGGATCCCCGCGCCGTACAAGCAGCTGGACCCCAAGGACCCGTCCAAGTACGGCAACCACGAAAAGGCGAACCGGCCCGCCCAGCAGAAGATCGACTTCATCGTCATCCACGACACGGAGTCGTCGTACGCGTCGGCGGTGAAGTCGGTGCAGGACCCGACCTACCTGGGGTGGCACTTCACGATCCGCTCGAAGGACGGGCACATCGCCCAGCACGTGCGGGTCAAGGACGTCGGCAAGCACGCCGGGAACTGGTACATCAACTCGAAGTCGATCGGCGTCGAGCACGAGGGCTACGTCGCCAAGGGCGCGTGGTACACCGAGGCGATGTACCGCGCCTCGGCGAAGCTGGTCGGCCACCTGGCCGCGACCTACGGCGTCCCGCTCGACCGGGGGCACATCCTCGGCCATGACAACGTGCCCGGCCGGGCCATGAGCGCCGTCTCCCAGATGCACCAGGACCCGGGCCCGTACTGGGACTGGGCGCACTACTTCAGCCTGCTCGGCAAGCCGCTGAAGGGCTCGACCACAGTTAAGTCCCGGGTGATGATCCTGCCGAACTACGCCAAGAACAAGGTGGCGTACACGGGCTGCGACTCCGCCCACCCGTCCGCCAAGTGCCCGTCGCACGGCGGCGCGTCCATCATGCTGCGCACCAAGCCCGGCAAGACCGCCCCGCTGGTCAAGGACGTCGGGCTGCACCCCGGCAGCGGCAAGGCGACGATGAGCGTCTACGACCACTCCGCGCGGGCCTCGACCGGCCAGACCTACGCGGTCGCCGGGAAGAGCGGCTCGTGGGTCGCGATCTGGTACCTGGGGCAGAAGGCCTGGTTCTACAACCCCAGGTCCAACCGCACCGCCGTAGCGGCGCCGGGCAAGATCGTCACCCTCAAGAAGTCGGCGAAGATCTGGGGCATGGCCTACCCGGCCAAGCTGAGCGTCACCCCGCCGGCGGACAGGGTCGCCGAGCCGCTGAAGTACACGGTCGCCGCGGGACAGAAGTACGCCCTCCTCGGCAGCGAGACCGGTGAGTACTACCACTCGGTCACGTACGACAGCACCAAGCACGTGCTGTACAAGGACTCGACGAAGTACTACGAGATCCAGTTCGGTCACCGTGCCTACTTCGTGAAGACCTCCGACGTGACGGTCTCCACCGTCGGCTGACCCGTATCCGGCACACCGCCGTGACCTCCGGAGCGGGAGGTCACGGCGGTGTCGTGTCACTGGAGCCGGTGGGCGTCCCGTCTCACTGGAGCCCGGTGGGCGTCCCCCCGCTCTCGTTCCACAGGCGGTCCAGTGCGGTGACGACGTAGACGTACGCCCGGCCCGGCTCGGCGGTGCCGTCGGTGAAGGACGTGCCGCCGGTCACGGCGACCCGGTGGGCCTCGTCGAGGTCGCACCCGGCGGCCGGGCCGTCGAACCGGTAGACCGCGTACCGCGCCGCCCCTCGGACCGGCCGCCAGGTGACCGTGGAGCCCTCGACGACGGGCTGCGGCCGGTGCGGGGCGCGCCCGCCGAGCCGCGGCATGAGCGGCACCAGCGCCGGGCGGGCGTAGTGGTCGGCGACCATGCGGCTCACCGCGCCGATCCGGTCGGCGTCCATGTCCTTGGCGCTGAAGTGGATGTCCCCGGCCACCTGCGGATACGCCTGATCGAACGTGAGGTGCCGGGACAGCTCGGCCGGGTCCTGCCAGGGTGCGGCCTGCCCGGCGGCGCCCTGCCGGTAGTCGGCCTGGCCGATGTACAGCTGCACGCCCGTGCCGGCGACCTGCCGGGCCCACCACGGGACGAGCTTGGCGTAGTCGGCGATCGCGAACCCGATGTACCAGTAGACCTGCGGGGCGATGTAGTCGATCCACCGCTTCTTCACCCAGCCGCGCGTGTCGGCCGAGATCGCGGTGTACGACTCGGTGCCGTTCGTGTCCGAGCCCTCGGGGTCGGAGGTCTTGTTCCGCCAGATGCCGAACGGGCTGATCCCGAACTTCACCCACGGTTTGAGGGCGTGGATCCGGCGGTCCATCTCCCGTACGAGCAGGTCGATGTTGTGCCGCCGCCACGACGCCTTGTCGGCGAACCCGGAGCCGTACCGGGCGAACGTCGCGTCGTCGGGGAAGTCCGCGCCGCCGCTCGGATAGGGGTAGAAGTAGTCGTCGAAGTGGACACCGTCGATGTCGTAGCGGCGCACCGCGTCGAGCATCGCGCGTTCGACGAAGCGGCGGACGGCGGGGATGCCCGGGTCGTAGTAGAGCTTGCCGCCGTACGGGTGCACCCAGCCGGGATGGCGGCGGGCAGGGTGGTCCGGCGTCAGCAGGCTCGGGTCGGCCTTCATCGACACCCGGTACGGGTTGAACCACGCGTGGAACTCCAGGCCCCGCGCGTGCGCTTCGCGGACCAGGAACGCCAGCGGGTCGTATCCCGGGTTCTTGCCCTGCGTGCCGGTCAGCCACTGGGACCAGGGCTCGTACGGGGACGGCCAGAACGCGTCGGCCGTCGGCCGTACCTGGACGAACACCGCGTTCAGGTGCCGGGCGACGGCGTTGTCGAGCAGGCGGACGTACTCCGCCTGCTGGCGGGCGATCGGCAGGCCGGGCGAGGACGGCCAGTCGATGTTGGTGACGGAGGCGATCCAGACGCCGCGCAACTGGCGCTGGGCCGTCGCGGGCGCCGAGCAGGATCGGATACGTCCGGTGGGCCGGGTACGGGCGCCGGCGGGGGCGGCGAGAGGCCCGGCGGCGAGTGCGCCGCCGAGCAGCGCGGCGGTGGCGAGGGACAGGACGTGGCGAAGGACCATGCAGCTCTCCTCAGGCTCTTGAAGAGAACTTACGATCACTAATTGATCGATGTAAATGATTCACTTCGCGTGTCGCCGTGGTGGGTCCGGCCGAGAGGTGCGCAAAAGGGCGAATCGCCTGTTCAGCGGATGTTCGGCGGTCGTTACGGGTGATCGAGCTGTGCCTTTGTGTGGGCCGACCATAGCGTGCCCGTCGTCCCAGCCCGAGCTGAACTCCGCCATGTTCGCCTCCGGCTACATGGTTGAGTCGTTCTTCAAGTTGCCCACGGCCTGGAACAGGACCGCAACGGCTGGGCGGCCCCGCTGAGCCGGCGGGGCATGAGCGGTGAGGCCAAGAAGACCGGCGGTGACCCGGAAGAGCCGGTCGCGACGCTCAGCGTCTCTGATCAGCTTAGGGATCCGTAGTCACATTGGGTGTTGTGACTGGGGGATCTGCCCATCGTGGTGGGGTGGCGTGGGCGTGCAGGTGGAATCCTGCGCCCAGCGCTGCCCCTCGCGGCCGGTGCCGTGGGTGGTTCCGGCGGGTGGTGGGGGTGTTTGAGCTGATCGTACGCACGCCCTGGTGCCGCCAGGCCGCGCGGGGCGGCTTGCGGTCCGTGTGAACGTGTCCCTCCGTACGCTGACCCGCCGGCCTTTGGGGGCTGGGGGTGGAGGGTGCCCCGCGTCGCCTGGGCGCGGGGCGTGGGGTTCGGCGCGGGGTTGGTCCGGTCTTGGACCGGTCACCCCCGCTGGCCTGGTGTTGCTCGGGCGCGGTCGGGGCGACGACCGCGCGGACTTCGAGCGTGTCGACGATGCGGCTGATGGTCATCTGACCGGTGGCGCGGTTGACGGTGGTGTTGTGCTGGTGGGTCAGGCCACGGGCGGCGATGCGCCGCCACGCGCCATGATCACGGTCGCCCTGCCAGCCGCAGTCCCGGTCGGGGCAGATCGCCCATTTCAATCCGGGTGTGGTGGGCCGGTCGGGTGCTTTGCAGTGCCGCAGCGGCACCAGGCACTGCGGGCAGCGCCTGGAGGTGTTGCGGGCCGGGACGGTGACGACGGCGATGCCGACCTCGGTGGCCAGGTGCCGCATGTTACCGACGATCTTCCCGCGCACGGTCTGGGACAGTCGGGTGTTGAGGGTGCGGCCCATGCCCTTGGCCTCCATCGACCGCAGATCCTCCACATAGATCACACTCGCGTCCGCGGCGATCGCCTGATCCACGACCCACCGCGCCGCTGCCCAGGCCAGCGCGTCGTTCAGACCCGACCGTCGATCGGCCACATGCTCGCTCTCGGCCGTCAGTACGGCGTGCTCGGCGGCCAGATGATGATCCTCTTGGCTGCCGATGAGGCGGGCGTAGGAGTCGGTTTTGGCGTGCAGGTGTTCCCCATGGCGGCGCAGCCGGTGCTGGCGGGCCATCACCCCACCGGCCCTGAACATCGCCCCGGCCCCGAACGCGGTGATGGTGCCGTCGGGACGCAACCGGCAGGCCCCCGCGCTGAGCAGGGTGTTCAGTCAGGCCCTAGTCCACGCCCAGCGCCGTCGTGTGACCCTTGCGTTCGGCTTTGGGGACGGGGTGGGAGAACGCCAGATCGGCGTGCACCCGGCGGTCATCCCGGCGACTAGGTCCACGGCCCAGCCCACCCGCTCAGCCACCGTCCGGGCGGTCAGGGCCTCCCCGGTCTTCTCATCCACCCCACCACGCAGCAGCACCCGGGCGGTCGCCGTCCGGGCCACCTGATCGGCGGCCAACGGGAGCTTGTGGCTCATGCGACACGACCGGATGATGCGTGACCAGGCATATGCGCACAGTAGCGACCAGCGTGTGCATTCCGCGCGGTGATTCGAAAATTCGAGCGAGGTCAGCCCGTCAGGGCGTCGACTGCCCACCGGCGAAGATCGACCAGATCCTGCACGGTTGGTCGGCGACGTGCGCGTCGTCGACCGTGCCTGCCGGTCGGCCGATTCATGCTGGCCGGCACGGGCCGGTAGCGCAGGTCGGGGTGGTGGCACACGGGAGCCTCAACCCCGACCCGTTTCCGTGGATCAGGCCGCGAGCCGTACGGGCTCGGGCTCCACGTCGCGCTCGGCCGCCACCGCGAAGAGACGGCGGGTCGGCACGAAGCGGGCGCTGGCCGCGATGAGCAGGGCGAGGACGATCGCGAGGCTCAGCCCGACCCGCAGCGACGCCGCGTCGGCGAGGAACCCGATCACCACTGGCCCGAGCACCAGCCCGCCGTAGCCCATCGCGCCGACCTGCCCGACCGCCGCGGCGGACCGGCCGGGCACCACCGAGCCGGCCACCGAGATCATCGTCGGGATCACGGTGCAGACCGCCAGCCCGACCAGCCCGAAGCCGACGAGCGCGACCGGCGTCGCCGGGGCCAGGACCACGACCGTGATGGCGGCCGCCGTGCCCAGACCCGCGTACGTCAGCATCCGCCGGGTGCCCAGCCGGGCGCGGACCCGGTCGCCGACGAGCCGGCCGGCGAGCATGGCGGCCTCGAACAGCGGGTAGGCGAGGGCGGCGATCGACTGCGTCGCGCCGAGCTCGCGGTTGAGGTACAGCCCGCTCCAGTCCGCGATCGTGCCCTCCATCATGAAGGCGACGAACGCCAGCACGCCGATGAGGTACACGACGAGCGGCAGCCGCGCACGGCCCTTGCCGCCGGCGGCGGCCGTGGTGTCGGGGATGTAGGTGCGGCCGAGGACGATCGTCAGGGGGAAGGCGAGGATCGCGCCGCCGACGAGCGTCTCGGCGAACGACAGCCCGGCCGAGGCGCTCAGGGAACCGATCAGCCCGCCGGAGATGCCGCCCGCGCACCACCCGGCGTGCATGCCGTTCATGATGGGCCGTTCGTAGGACCGTTCCACGGCGCTGGCCTGCGCGTTCATGCCGATGTCGGTGAGTCCGAAGGCCATCCCGAACAGCGCGACCGCGACGAACAGCAGTGCCTTGGTGGGCGCCAGCCCGACCAGGGCCAGGCTGACCGCCGTCAGCGGCGCGGCGACCTTCAGGACCGCAGCGCCGCCCAGTCGTGCCATGACGCCTCGCAGGCCCTGCATCGCGATGATGGCGCCGATCCCCCAGACCAGGATGGCCACGCCGACATCGCCCTCCCTCATCCCGAACTTGTCCGCGAGGGCCGGCGTCCGTGACACCCAGACTCCGCAGAGCATGCCGGCCAGGGCGAACGTCAGCACGGTGCCCAGGCGGGCCCGGACGAGGACGCGAGACGTCATGATTTCACCTCATTCTGTGTGCCGTGTTGCGCACGGAAGGACCGGCACCCGATCGGGCGCCGGCTCGGTCGTTGGTGGTGGTGGCCGCTACAGGAGGGCGAGCAGCCGTTGGCGCAGCGTCTCCAGCTGCGCCTCGTCATAAAGGTCGGGGTCGTGCATCACGACCTCCCAGAGCCCCTCGGCCGCCAGCCGCGCGACCTGGGCGGCGACCGGATCCGGGTCGTCGGCGGGGTCGACGTCGTGCCAGCGGTGCATCGCCTCGCGAAGCTGCGTGAGCAGCGCCGGATCGGCGGCCGCCGCGCTGACCGTCGCCCATCGTCGCAGCAGCCGCGAGTGGTCGCGGTCCATGACGACGGCGAGGTTCGCCTCGACGAAGGCACGGGTGTACGACCCGGGGCCGCTCGTCTCGTACGAGGCGATCAGCGCGTCGAACTCCTCGATCAGCCGCTCCACCAGGCCCCTGATCAGGGCCTCTTTGTTGGGGAAGTGGTAGAGCAGCCCGCCCTTGCTGACCTGGGCGCGCTCGGCGACCGCGGACAGCGTGAGCGCCTGGGTGCCCTGCTCACAGAGCAGAGCCTCGGCGGCATCAAGGAGGGCATCTCGTTTCATGACATCTCTACTATACCGTCTGGACGGTACAGTTATTCCCCAATACGGACAGACCGCGCGATAAGCGCCGTGATGTCCCGGGCGGCGGCGTCGTTCAGCGGGGCGTGCTGAAACAACATGCGGTACCAGAGCAGGCCGTACACCACGTCCAGCAGCAGCCCGAGATCCTCGTCGGCGGAGATCTCGCCGCGGGCCACGGCGCGCTCCAGTATCGTGCGCAGCGCCGCGCGCCGGCCGGCGAGGAAGCGGTCACGGAACGCCTCGGCGAACACCGGGTCGAGCAGCGACTCGGCCAGCAGGCCCATCAGGATCGGCCGCGACGGCTCCTGCAGCTCGAACGTGCGGCGGAGGAAGGCGTCCAGGTCGGCTTCGAGGCCGCCTTCGTCGGGGATCGGGATGCCCTCCGACGCGACGTTCAGCAGGGCGTCGAGCGCCACCTCCGCCTTGGACCGCCACCACCGGTAGATCGTCTGTTTGCCGACGCCGGCCCGCGCGGCGATCCCCGCCATCGTCAGCTCGCCGTAGCCGCGATCGAGGAGTTCGTCGTGCGTCGCCTTGAGGATCGCCAGCCGGGCCGTTTCGCTGCGGGGACGTCCGGGCCGCCGAGTGTCGTCGCTCATGGCCTCACTTTACAAGACTCGGCGTCTCGAATATATTACGAGACGAAGCGTCTAAATATTTGGAGACATCATGCGCGTTGTCGTGATGGGCGGTACGTCGGGCATCGGGCTGGCGATCGCCGAGACCTGCGCCGCGAACGGTGACGAGGTGCTCGTGACCGGACGCGACCCGGAGAAGCTGGAGGCGGTCGCCGGCAAGGTCGCCGTGGCCGAGGCCGTGGACGGCCGGTCCGAAGAGGACGTGCGCGCGTTCTTCGCCCGGCACGGCCGATTCGACCACCTGGTCCTCACGCTGAGCAGTGCCAGCGGTGGCGGCACGTTGCGCGACCTCAAGCTGGACGACCTGCGCGCCGGCTTCGACGGCAAGTTCTTCCCCCACCTGCTGGCCGCGCAGGCGGCCCTCGACACGATCGCCGAGAACGGGTCGATCACCTTCATCACCGCCGCCAGCGCTCAGGGCTCGATGCCCGGCACGGCGGGTCTGGCGGCCGTCAATGGCGCGCTGGAGTGCGCCGTGCCGCCCCTGGCCGCAGAGCTGGCGCCGATCCGGGTCAACGCGGTCTCGCCGGGCGTGATCGACACGCCGTGGTGGGCATTCCTCCCGGAGGAGCAGCGGCGCGAGCAGTTCGCCGCCTTCGCCGAGCAGACCCCCGTCGGCCGGGTCGGCCGCCCACAGGACATCGCCGACGCGGTCCGCTACCTCATAGGCGCCGGCTTCGTCACCGGCACCGTGCTCAAGTGTGAGGGCGGCCTCACCCTCTGAGCCGCCATGGCCGGTCCGTGCCGCCGCCGTGGTCCGCCGGCGGCGGCGCGGATAGGCTGGGGCCGCCATGGTGTACCTGGATCACGCGGCGACCACGCCCATGCTGCCCGAGGCGATCGAGGCGATGACCGCGGAGCTCTCGCGCATCGGCAACCCGTCGTCACTGCACGCCTCCGGCCGCGCCGCCCGCCGCGTCGTCGAGGAGTCGCGGGAGATCATTGCCGAGGCGATGGGGACCCGGCCCAGCGAGGTGATCTTCACCAGCGGCGGCACCGAGGCCGACAACCTCGCCCTCAAGGGCGTCTTCTGGACCCGCCGGAGCGCCGACCCGGCCCGGACCCGCGTCCTCGTCAGCGCCATCGAGCACCACGCGGTGCTCGACTCCGCCCAGTGGCTCGCCGACCACGAGGGCGCGACCGTCGAGCACCTGCCCGTCGACCCGGACGGCCGCGTCCAGCCCGACACCCTCCGGACCGCGATCGACCGCGACCCCGGCACGGTCGCGGTCATCAGCGTCATGTGGGCCAACAACGAGATCGGCACCATCCAGCCGGTCGCCGAGCTCGCCGCGATCGCCCGCGAGCACGGCATCCCGTTCCACACCGACGCCGTCCAGGCGGTCGCGCAGCTCCCCGTCACGTTCGCCGCGGACGCCATGACCATCACCGGGCACAAGATCGGCGGACCGGTCGGCGCCGGCGCCCTGCTGCTCGCCAAGGGCCTCGACCCCGTCCCCGTCCTGCACGGCGGCGGCCAGGAGCGCGACGTACGATCCGGCACCCTCGACACCGCCGCGATCGTCGGCTTCGCCGCCGCGATGCGCGTCGCCGTGGCCCGCCGCACCGCCGAGGCCGAGCGACTCGCACGGCTCCGCGACGACCTCATCGACCGCGTCCGTACGGCCGTGCCCGACGTCGTGCTCAACGGCGACCCGAAGGACCGGCTCCCCGGCAACGCGCACCTGTCCTTCCCCGGCTGCGAGGGCGACGCGCTGCTGATGCTGCTCGACGCCCGGGGCGTCGAGTGCTCGACCGGCTCGGCGTGCTCCGCCGGCGTCGCCGAACCCAGCCACGTCCTCCTCGCGATGGGCGCCGACCTCGCGCGGGCCCGCGGCTCCCTGCGGTTCTCCCTCGGCCACACGACCACCCAGGCCGACATCGACGCCGTCGCGGAGGCCATCGCCCCCGTCGTCGAACGCGCCCGCCGCGCCGGCACCGCCTGACCGACCGGACGACGCGGTCAGGGTCCGCGTCGGCGGCTCAGCACCGCCTGGTCCGCGTCGGCGCCGTCCGATCTGGTCCGTCGTCAGCCGCACTCAAGGGGTCAGGGCTGGTACGGCTCCAGGACCTCCCACGCCGGGTCCGGCTGCGAGGAGACCTTCGCCCGGCCCTCCGCCCAGGCCGCCGCGAGCTGGTCCAGCTCCGCGACCACGCCGGAGTCCGGATCGACGTACAGGTGGAACACCCGCCGCCCGTCGCCGCTCTCGTGCGCGGCCAGGACGGCCCGCTCGCCCATCGCCTCGATCGACTTCTCGAACTCCCGCAGCGCCGACGACGACGGCTCGACCGGAAGCCGATCGGGGTTGGCGTGCGCGTACGGCAGCGCCACCGCGACGTACAGATCGCACAGCGGATGGTCCTGCCGGTGCAGCGGGAATCGCACGGCCACCCGGGCGGCGTGACCCAGCGGCGTGCGGCCCTCGCCGGTCAGCCATGCCGGCTCGGAGAACGGCGCCGCGACCTGCTGGACGACCGCGGACAGCATCGACGGCGGCAGCGCGTCCATCGGCTCCCCGGTGACGACCGTGACGTTGCCGATCCACCGCGCCACGTCGTCCTCGCCCAGCGCCCAGTCCAGCACGCGGTACGTGAGAGCGAGCTGCGTCTCCTCGGGCACGAACAGGAAGTCCGGGTGGTACGCCGTGACGTCGACGCGCGCCCGGCGCGCGTCCGCCCGCAGCCCCGTCTTCACGTAGCTGAGGTCGAACTCGTGGTCCTCGAGCTGAAGCTTGCCGTCCAGCATGTCCGGATCGGCGGCCCGCGCCGCGCGGTACTCCCAGCCGTCGTCGGGCGCGGCCCGATACCAGCGCTCGGCGATGCCGCGCAGCTCGCCCACCCCGCCGCCGCTAACCGTCAGGCTCGGCCCCGGACCGATCTCCCACTCGAGGTCGGGGTGCATCGCCTCGACGTGCTCGCTGATCTGCTCGGCGACGTCCTCGGGCACGCCGCCGTCCAGCCGTTCCCGAACCTCCGGCCACCACTCCCAGAACCGGGCGATGGCGGCGTTGGGCGACGGATTACCTGGAGAGCGTCGGAAGATTCCCATGGTGCGGCCAATCGTACGGCCGACGGTCACCGTTCCAGACTACGCACGCGCGTTTCCCCACCGAGATCTTAGGAGTGGGAGCAGGCCGACCGTCGCTCACCGTGACTGATTCGGTACGGAGCGACTTGACAGGAGCGTCTCTATGCGCGAACCTATGACCACTAGCCGACCTCATCGGGGTTCGGAAGTGAAGCCGGGAACCCCCGCACAGCCGGGAGCCCGGCTTCGCGCGTTTCTAGGACCGGCAAGCCACCTCGATCAAATTGGTGTGGGGTGCGTACCACCTCGACCAGTTGTCCTTCCCTTCGACGAGGTCGCGCCGCCAGGCTGCCGCTGCGGCATCGGCCATCCATAGACCGGGAGCCGTCGACGCCGGTGCCTGGTCGATCGGGAGGGCGAGGTCCAGAAAACCGCCGTCGCGCAGCCGGCCGATGGTACGGGCGTCGGCGGCTCGTAGCTTCGCGTCTTCGCGTTGTTCCAGCAAGATGCCGCCTGCCCCCTCCTTCGCCGCCAGGTGGGGGAGAAATTCCCAGAGAATTTTGGCGCGGATGCGCTCTCGTGCCTTGGGATCGGCGTACCCCGATGTCCAGCCGACTGCGAAGCGTGTCCCGCGCAGACTTGCCAGCAGGGTGGCGAGTTCATGCTTGCGATGCCGGTCTTTTATGCGCGACAGATGCAGCCGCCGGTGTCCCTTGGAGTGCACGTCTTCTTCTCGCACGAGGGCGCGGAGCAGTGCTTCGCACTGTGCAAGGTGGGCGGTCTCGATGATCGCCGCCGCGACTAGGTAGAGGCCGGGACGGGCGGGCGTCGGTTCGGCGTCGGCCTCGTCCAGGTATGCAAAGGATCCCACGCGGCGCACCGTAGACGATGTGAACACGCTTCGTGTGTGGATCGCTACAGATCGCAGCCGCTATTCCTGCTTCATCCGGGTATGTCGCTCGGGACGGTTGGGCGGGGAGGGGGTGGGAGCGCGTACCCTCGTTGAGGTCATGACTCTTCGCGTACTCGCCGCCATGTCGGGCGGTGTCGACTCCGCCGTGGCCGCCGCTCGCGCCGCCGAGGCGGGGCACGACGTGACCGGCGTGCACCTGGCGCTCTCGTCCAACCCGCAGTCGTACCGCACCGGCGCGCGGGGGTGTTGCACGCTTGAGGACGCCCGCGACGCGCGGCGGGCCGCCGACGTGATCGGCATTCCGTTCTACGTGTGGGACATGGCCGAGCGGTTCGACCGGGACGTCGTTCAGGACTTCGTCGCCGAGTACGCCGCGGGCCGTACGCCCAATCCGTGCCTACGCTGCAACGAGAAGATCAAGTTCCAGGCGCTGCTGGACAAGGCGCTCGCCCTGGGCTTCGACGCGGTGTGCACCGGCCACCACGCACGGCTGGTCGACGGGGTGTTGCGCCGGAGCGTCGACCTCGGCAAGGACCAGTCGTACGTCCTGGCGGTGTGCACGCGCGAGCAGCTGGCGCACGCGATGTTCCCGCTCGGTGACATCACCAAGGCGGAGGTGCGCCGGGAGGCCGAGCGCCGCGGGCTGGCGGTCGCCGACAAGCCGGACAGCCACGACATCTGCTTCATCGCCGACGGCGACACCCAGCGCTTCCTGGCCGACCGGCTCGGCGCGGAGAAGGGCCGGATCGTCGACACGTCGGGTGAGGTCCTCGGCGAGCACGAAGGCGCGTTCGCGTACACGATCGGCCAGCGCAAGGGCCTGCGGCTCGGCCGCCCGGCGCCCGACGGCCGGCCGCGTTACGTCCTCGACATCTCGCCGGTGGACAACACGGTGACGGTCGGACCCCGTGAGGCCCTGGACGTCCACGAGATCCACGGCGAGCGCCCGGTCTGGCTGGGCGAGCCGCTGACCGTGCCATACGACTGCCAGGTGCAGTTGCGGGCGCACGGCGAGGTGTACGACTGCACGGCGGTCCTGGACGGCGACGCGCTGCGGATCACGCTGCGCGCGCCCGCGCGCGGCGTGGCCAAGGGCCAGGCGGCGGTCCTGTACGACGGCGACCGCGTGCTCGGCTCGGCGACCATCGCGGCGACGTTCGCGCGCCCCGCCCTGCAGGGCGGAATGCGCGCCTGACTCCGCGCGGGTCACGCCTTCTGCTGGTGCCGAGCCGACGCCACGATCTGTTCCAGCGCCGCCGCGTGGCCTTCGAACGCGCTCCGTCCCTGGTCGGTGAGGCGAACGAGGGTGCGGCGCCCCTTGCCGGACCGCTCCTTGCGGACGGTGACGTATCCGGCCGCCTCCAGCGCGGCGACATGCTTGGACAGGGCGGAGTCGCTGGTCCCGATCGTTTCGCGGATGAAGCGGAACTCCACCCAGTCGGCGGGCGCGAGGAGCGCGACGATCGACAGTCGGGCCGGGACGTGGATGAACTCGTCGAACCGCGGTTCCATCACCCCTCCCGTCGCATCGTCGACCGTAGCCGACCGTACAGCCACGGGTTGACCAGCAGGAAGGTCACCGTCATGCCGGCGGCTCCGATCGTGTGCGGCAGCGGCAGGTCGACGGCGCCGGCCAGGCTGCGCAGGCCGACGTAGATCCCCAGCATGATCACGGCGGCCAGTGGCATCAAGACGGCGGCGCGGCCGGTGTACCGGGAGCGCTGGAGCCGGGCATTGCGACGCTTGATCGAGATACTGCTCATCACGGCGAGCAGGCAGCCGCCCATTCCGATGTAGGGGGTCGGGTCATCGGTGTAGTCCGCGACCGAGCACATGCCGAAGAGCACGATGGGCGCGGTGATGGCGTACCAGCGGGGGAGCCTCCCGATGGCGGCGTCGACGGTCTGTTCGTCGCGCTTCCGGATCTCGCGCAGCGCTTCTTCTGGAGTCAATGGATGCCCCTCTCCGCTAGTTCTTTCCTCAAAGGAAAGTACCCTCTACTTTCCTTTGAGGAAAGTAGAGGTGCTGGGGGAGCGGCCGGACCGACCGCCCGCGTAGGGTCGGGAGAATGAGATTCGGTGTATCGACCTTCGTGACCGATGAGGGCATCGGACCGGCCGAACTCGGGCGGGCGCTGGAAGAACGCGGGTTCGCGTCGCTGTACGTCGCCGAGCACACGCACATCCCGGTGAGCCGCGAGACGCCGTACCCGGGCGGCGGTGACCTGCCGCGCGTCTACTACCGGACCCTCGACCCGATCGTCGTGCTCACGGTGGCGGCCGTCGTGACCGAGCGGCTCACCCTGGGCACCGGCATCGCGCTCATCCCGCAGCGCGACCCCATCGTCTTCGCCAAGGAGATCGCCTCGCTCGACCTGATCTCCGGCGGGCGGGCGGCGGTCGGCATCGGCGGCGGCTGGAACCGCGAGGAGATGCTCGACCACGGCACCGACCCGAAGACCCGGATGGACCTCATGCGTGAGCGCGTCCTCGCCATGAGGGAGATCTGGACGAAGGACGAGGCGGAGTTCCACGGCGAGCACGTCGACTTCGACCCGATGTTCTCCTGGCCGAAGCCGGTACGGACCCCGCCGATCCTGGTCGGCGGCTGGGGGCCGAAGACGTTCGACCGCGTCCTGGAGTACGGCGACGGCTGGCTGCCGATCGCCGGGGAGGTCGACCGGCTCGCCGAGGGGGTCAGGGAGCTGCGCGAGCGTGCCGGCCGCCACGTCCCGGTCACCGTCTACGCCACTCCCGCCAAGCGCGAGGTCGTCGACAAGCTGATCGCCGCGGGAGTGGACGAGATCCTGCTGTTCCTGCCGACCAAGCCCGCTGACGAGACCCTCCGCCGCCTCGACACGATGGCCGACCTCATCGCCGACTAGCCGAACGCGGCCGCCGGGCTCAACGGTCTTCGGTCGACCTCCACAGGGCGCTGAGCAGTGCCCGGCGGCGGGAGTCGACGGGTTCGGCGTCCCGGAGTCGGTTCATGCAGTACGAGAAGCCGATGCGCTTCCGTGGCCAGGCGGCGTGCACGGACCCGCCGGCGCCGTCGTGGCCGAACGCGTCGGGTGCCGGGCCGAGGGCCCGCAACGGAGTCGGGAGCTGGAAGCCGACCCCGTAGGCCATCGGGTCCCCGCTGAACGGATCGGTGCCTTCGGCGAGCGGCGACCGTCCCTGCTCCACGGCGGCGGGACCGAGGAGGGTGACCCCGTCGAGTACGCCACCGCCCGCCAGGCAGCCGTACAGCCGCGCCATGGAACGAGCGGTGCCGATGGCTCCCGCACCCGGGATCTCGGCTTCGTGGAAGGCCCGCGAGTTCCACGGAATGCGGTCCGCGGGGAAGATCGGCGGATTGCGCCAGATCCGGTGGAACAGCTCGTCATCGGCCAGCTGACGAGGATCGGCGGCCGGGCCGGCGCCCCAGTCGGGGGCGTACTCGAGGGTGCTGACGCGGTGTTCGTACGCGGCGGGCAGGCCGATCCAGATGTCCAGCCCGAGCGGCGCGGCGACCTCCTCGGCGAAGAAACGTCCCACCGTCCGGCCGTCGACCCGGCGGATCAGCTCGCCGGCGAGCCAGCCGTAGGTCAGGGCGTGGTAGACGAGACCGGCTCGAGGATCGGGATCGGGCGCCTGGGAGGCGAGCAGGCCGGCGAGTTTTTGGGGGTCGGTGAGGTCGGCTTCGGCCAGCGGCGACCGGATCCCGGGCATCCGCGCCTGGTGCGAGACGACGTCACGGACGCGTATGTGGTCCTTACCCTCGGCGGCGAACTCCGGCCAGTGATCGGCGACCAGGTCATCGAGTCCGAGAAGGCCCCGGTCGATGAGCATCAGCAGGCAGACGGCGACCAGGCCCTTGGTCCCGGAGAAGATCAGCTGCAGTGTGTCCTGCCGCCAGGGCCGCCCGGCGGCACGGTCGGCGAGGCCGCCCCACAGGTCGACGACCGGCCGCCCGTCACGGACGGCGGCGAAGGCCGCACCCGCCTCTCCGCGGTCGGCGAAATTGCGCTCGAACTCCTCGGCCACCCGCTCGAAGCCGGGCGCCACGAATCCCTCGATGTTCAACGCCATGACGGTAAGCCTGCGATCTCGTGGTCGACGGCCACGAGGGGCCGGGTGGCCATCATGCGCAAGAATCAGGCCACGATCCGGCCGCGTCGCGTGGTCGTGGAATCGAGCGGTGATCGCCGAGCAATCGCCCACCGCGCCCTCGACGAGGATCTGAGCCTCAGGGACGCCGCACTGAGATCCGGGGTCGGCCGCGAGCTGTACGAACGCGTCGTCGTCCGCGAGAAGCTCACCCGGCCCGGCGTCGCCGACGCCGACGGACGAACGGCCTCGAGCGGCCACGCGCGGCACGACCGCACGTGAGAAGCCCCTGGCCGTTCGCCGCGGCCGGTTGTGATCAACCGATGCGGAGGATGCTCTTCCCACGGGTCTCGCCGTCGGCGAGCCGCTGGATGGCGGTTTCGAGGTCGGCCGGTTCGTATTCGGCGGTGATGTCGATGTGGACCTGGCCGTCGGCGACGAGCCGGAGTGCCTGGCGGGCGCTGTCGGCGAGGCGGTCGGGGTTGGTCTGGCTGAGCAGGTTGCTGTTGTAGGTCAGCAGGGACTTGCCCTGCATGAGCAGGTCGTTGACGGAGACCTGGACGGGTTCGAAGGTGGCGATGTTCCCGTAGGCGACCAGCCGGCCGTGGGGGGCGAGCCGTTCCAGGTTGGCGTGGCGGGTGGAGCCGCCGATGGGGTCGAGGATCACGTCGAACTGCTCGTCGCCCAGGGCGTCGGGGAACCGATCGCGCGTCAGGACCTGGTCGTAGCCGAATCCGGCGGCGTAGTCGGCTTGGTCACCGTTGCCGACCACACCGGTGATCGTGGCTGCTCCGGCGTTCTTGGCGAACTGCACGGCCAGGGTGCCCACGCCGCCCGCGGCAGCGTGGATCAGCACGCTCTCGCCGGGCCGTACCCGGGTGACGGTGTTGATGAGGTCGTACGCGGTGGGGGTGATCCACCCGAAGCCCGCGGCGACGCGCGGATCCACGCCGGTCGCGTCCAAGGTGAGGGCGGCGGAGGCGATGACCACGCCGGCGTAGGCACCGGCGCTGGTCAGCGCGGTGACCTGCCGGCCGACGCGGGCCGGGTCGACGCCGTCGCCTACCGCGATGATGTGCCCAGCGGCCTCGAAACCGGGGACGAACGGGCGTGGCACGGGGAAGTGGCCGCTTCGGACCAGCACGTCGCCGTACTGGATTCCGGCGTAGGCGACCGCGATGGCGACCTCCCCGGGGCCGGGGACCGGCTCCTCGAGGTCGGTGAGGCGGAACTGGTCGTCGGTGTCGAGAATGACGCCCTTCATGATGACAACCTCCTGAGTTGACTCAGTATGCTGATACCGATGCCGCTGAAAGTAGTGAGTATCAGCATGCTGAGTCAACTCAGCCAGCTGTGAAAGTTTGGGTGATGTGATGACCGAGGTCCCGGTCGAGGAGTATCTGTGCACCCGGATCCGGCGTGCCGAGCAGACGCTGATGGGGCACCACGAGGCGGTGCTGCGCGGCTATGGGCTCACCATGACGCAGTACACGGTGCTGCTGACGCTCTCGCGTGAGGGCGGCATGTCCGGTGCCCAACTGGCCCGTGCCTGCGGCGTCACCCAGCAGACCATGGCCACCGTGCTCACCGGTCTGCAGAACAAGGGCCTCGTCGTCCGCGAGCCGTCCCCGGTGCACGCCAAGGTCATGATCGCCGCACCGACCGAGCAAGGGCAGCGGTTGCTGGACCGGGCCTACCAGGAGGTGATCGTGCTGGAGCGTGCGCTCACCGACGCGTTCACCCCTGCCGAGCACGCGTCCTTCTGTGAGCTCCTGGACCGCGCGACCGCCATCCTGGCCCGGCAGACCCCGCAGCCCGAGTCCCGGCCCACCGCCTGAGCCGGGTCAGGCGGCGTGGCGGTCACCCGATCGCCTGGCGGAAGCGCTCGCCGAGACCGGTGAGGCGCTCGACCGGCTCGTTGGCGAACACCAGGCGCAGGTGGCGGCCTCCGCTCGGGCCCCAGCCGTCCATCGGGGTGGCAGCGACCTTCGCGCGGTCGAACAGGCGCTTGGACAGCTCCGCCGGGGTCAGGCCGAGCGGGCCGGTGTCGATGAGCAGTGACCAGCCGCCGTGCGGCGGGACGACCGGGTACGCGGCGAGCTCCCGCAGCACCGTGTCGCAGCGCCGCCGCCACTCGGCCGTGGCGGCGGCCACGTCGGCGTCCGCGTCGGGCGCGTCCAGCGCGGCGGCCACGGCGTCCTGCGCGAGGCCGACCTGGCACACCACGTTGGTCAGACCGACCAGCCGGACGTCGGCGAGGATGTCGGCCGGGCCGACGACCCAGCCGACGCGCCAGCCGATCATCCGCAGCTCCTTCGAGGCCGAACCCACGGTGATCGTCCGATCGGACAGCCCGTCGTGGGACGCCGGATGGCTCGGACGCCGGCCGTCGAACCGGATGCGTTCCATCGCCGCGTCGTAGATCAGCCATGCGTCGTGCCGCTCGCACGCGTCGGCGAGGGCCGCCCAGTGCCGGTCGTCGAGCACGAGGCCGGTCGGCATGGCCGGGCCCATCATGAGGACCGCCGCGGTACGGGGGCCGACGGCGGCGGCGAGCCGCTCGGGGTCCACGGTCCAGCCCTCCGCCGTCGCCTCCGTCGGCACGAAGCGCGGCACCCCGCCCGCGAGCCGGACCCGGTTCACCAGGCCGGCGTAGATCGGGTCGCACAGGACGACCTCCTGGCCCGGCTCCACCGTGGCGAGCAGCGTGTTGAGGACGCCGTTGAGACCTCCGGCCACGCTCACGCACTCGGTGCCGGCGTCGTACGAACGCCCGGCGATCCGGCCGACGTGCGCCGCGGCCGCCTCCCGGAGCGAACGGCGCCCCTGAAACGGCAGGTAGCTGTTGGCCGCGTCGTCGTCGACGGCCGACCGGGTCGCGGCGAGCGCGACGGCCGGCGGCCGGAGGTCGGTGTCGAGGTTCTCCAGCCGCAGGAAGCCGGGGTCGCCGACGGCGTCGGCGGCGTCGCCGACCACGTCGACTCCGATCCCGGGAATGTCGCGCAGGCGGGTCACGGTCATGGTGCCCTCGATTCGCTATGCCGGTATGGATGTACCACTATGCTGATACGCATGGATGTTGGGCAAGTCGTCGGCGGCAACCTTCGGAGGCTGCGCACCGCGGCCGGCGTCTCGCTGGCCGACCTCGCGGCGGCGGGCGGGATCAGCAAGACCACCCTCCATGGCATCGAGCTGGGGCAGGCCAACCCCACCCTGAGCACGCTGTGGGCCCTCGCCACGGCGCTGAAGGTCCCGCTCGGCGAGCTGCTGGAGGCACCCGCCTCGGCCGTGGAGGTCGTACGGTCGACGGACGACCGGCCCCGCGTCGAAGGCGACGCGGTCGCCGCCCGCCTCCTCCACCGCATCCGGATCCGCGGCACCGTCGAGGTGTACGACATCGAGGTGGCGGCCACGGCGCAGCACTCGGACGCCCACCTGTCCGGCGTCGAGGAGTGCGTCGTCGTCACCGACGGGCGCGTGACCACCGGACCGGCGGACGCCGCGACGGACCTGGACGCGGGCGACTCCATCCGCTTCGACGCGGCGCGGCCCCACGTCTATGAGGGGCACGGCCCCCGCAACCGTGCCCTCCTCCTAATGCTGCATCCCGAACCCTGACCCGTACGTGCCTCCTGTGGGCGATCCGGCTCCCTCCGGTGGGGGAGGCGCGAGGACGTGCCTGTTCGTGATCTTGGGTGGATACGCAGGCACGGCCCACGGGAGGACGGATATGGACAGGCGCGGCGATCGGGGAAGCGGAGGGCTCGGGACGGTTCGCCGGATCACGGCGCGGCTGCACGGCCGGACCGTGCCCGGGGTCCCCCGGTGGGCGGTGTGGGCCGCGTACGCGACGACCCTGACCGTGCTCCCCTCCTGCGTCTGGCGGATCGCGGCGCTCAACTTCGACGTCCCGCTGCTGGAACGTGCCGCGGAACCCGCCGCGGGCCACGGCCCCGTGGTGTTCACCGGCCTCTGGTACGTCGTGGCGCTCAGCGTCGTCAGCGAAGCGCTGGCCTACCTCGCCTTCGGGTTGGTCAGCGAGTGGGGTGAGGTGGTGCCACGCTGGATTCCCGGCATCGGCGGCCGACGGGTGCCGACCCTCGCCGCCGTCATCCCGGCGGGCCTCGGCTCCGCCGCGCTGCTCATCTTTCCGTACGCGCTGGTCATGCTGGGTCTCGGCCGGATGATCGACGGCACTCACCGCACCGGCCTCGTCGTGCACGGATGGCAGGCCGTCGTCTTCGCCGTGACGTACGCGCCACTGGCCGCCTGGGGACCCCTGCTCGGCCTGCTGACCGTGCACTACTACCGGCGGCGCCGCGCGTAGACCTCGATTTCGATCTTCATGCGCGGGTCGGCGAGGCCGCACATCATCATCGTGGCGGCCGGCCGGACCTCGCCGAAGCAGCGGCGCAGCACCGGCCAGCAGGGCTCGAAGTCCGCGCGGTCCGGCAGCAGGTACCGCACGCGCACCACGTCGCCGAAGTCGCACTTCGCCTCGGCCAGCGCGGCCTCGATGTTGCGCAGGCACTGCTCGGCCTGCTCGACGACGTCGTCGGAGATCGTCATGGTCGCGTAGTCGAACCCCGTCGTACCGGACACGTGAAGCCAGTCGCCGTCGACCACGGCCCGGGCATAACCGATCCGCTCCTCGAAGGTGGAACCGCTCAGGATCGCGCGTCGCTCTGTCATGCGCCGAACCGTAGGCTGAGCAGCAGTGATATGTCTAATACGCAATATCTCATCAAGTGATATCTCTTAACGTATGGAGCGTCCCGAGCTTCCCCTCCAGCAGCTGTACGCGTTCGCCGTGCTCGCCGAAGAACTCCATTTCGGGCACGCGGCCGAACGGCTGGGCATCGCGCAGCCCCCGCTCAGCCAGCAGATCCGCCGCCTGGAGGACAAGATCGGCCATCCGCTGTTCGATCGCGGGCCGGGCCGCGTCACGCTCACTCCGGCGGGGCAGGCTCTCCTGCCCTCGGCCCGGCAGGCGATCGCGGAACTGGCGGATGGCCTGGCGGCGGCCCGCGCCACCGGCAGCGGCGAGGTGGGGCGGATCCGGCTCGGCTTCGCCGCCTCGCTGGCGTTGACCGTCCTACCGCAGCTGCTGCGCACCCATCGGGAGCGCTTCCCCGGCGTCCGGATGGACATCCGTGAGATGACCACGGCACCGCAGATCGACGCTCTGCGAGAGGGCACGATCGACGTCGGCCTCCTGCGGGAGCCGCCGGACGACGAACCGGCACTGCGCTTCCGGACCGTCCTGACCGAGCGGTTCGTGGCGGTCCTGCCGGCCGCGCATCCTCTGGCCGCCCGGCGTTCCGTTCGCCTCCCCGACCTGGTGGAATCGCCGTTCGTGCTGCTGCCGCGTGCGACCGGCCCCGGGCTGCACGACCAGATCATCGGCCTGTGCCGGGCGGCGGGCTTCACACCCCGGGTGGTGCAGCGCGCGGTGGAGTGGCAGACCGTCTGCGCCCTGGCCGGCGCGGGCCTCGGCGTCTCTGTGGCCCCCGCGAGCATTCGCCGGATCCGCCTGGGCGGCGTCGCCTACCGCCGGCTCGAGCCGGCCACGGCCCGTACGAGGGTCGCCGTCGCATGGCGTGCGGACGACGGCGACCCTCTCGTCGAACGATTGCTGGAGACCGTCGGCGAAGCCGCGGCGGCCCGGCCATAGTGTGGGTTCAGGGACCGATGAGGTGGCGAACCCCGTCTTCGGCGATCGCGTGGATCGAGGACGCCACGTTGGTGATGTCGGGCAATTCCCACTGGACGCAGATCTCGGCGAGAGCGTTGCGTGCGCCGTGGCGTCGTCGCATCTCCTCGTACGGGTAGCGCTCGACCGTCATGAATGTGTCCGGTCCGCGGCGTGGAGCGTTCGGGTAGAGCGCACTGCCGGAGTTGAACGCACACAGCGTGACCGACGCGCTGTACCGCTCCATCAGCGAGCGGGTGTCGATCGTGACGAGTTCGCGGGCCTGGTCGCGGTGTCCGCGTGCGCGGAGATGGTTTTCGAGTCGCTGCTCGGTGGCCCAGAAGAACACGCGGGAGTTCAGGATGCGGCACCAGTCGGTGACGCCACAGCCGTCCAGGCAGCGATCGAGGATGTGCGGGCGCAGCGGCTTGTTGTCGCGGATGACGGCCGTCCCGTGATCGGGGTGGTCGATCGTCACCGATGACGGTCGGGGGCGCGTCTCGATCTGCTCTCGGGTCCGGGCGTCGATCTCGAACAGGTCGAGCAGCGCGCTCGTGCTCAACAGCCCGTGCCGCTGGATGAACGGCCACGCGCCGGCCTCGGTGACGTGATACGCGACGGGAAAGCGCGTGACGAACTCCTCGAGATCCACCTCAGCGCCCTCCCCGCCCGTACGGCCACGTCACACGGTTCATGCGCTCATACTCGACGTCGTCGGAAGACATTTTGTAATTATTGCAAGATCCTGTAGTGAGGGCTACCGTGCGAGTTGTTGTAATCATTGCAAGAACTTGGCGGAGGGCAGGATGAGGACCGAGGTAGTGGTCGTCGGGGCCGGGCTGTCGGGTCTGACGTGCGCGTTGCGTCTGCGGCAGGCCGGCACGGACGTCGTCGTCCTGGAGGCGCGCGATCGGGTGGGCGGCCGAATCCTGAACGCGGAGATCGTGCCCGGCAAGGTCGTGGAGATGGGCGGCCAGTGGGCGGGACCGGAGCACCACGAGATTCGCCGGCTCGCCGCCGAGTTCGGCGTCGATACGTTTCCCACGCACATCGACGGGCGTCATCTGTTCGCTCGGCACGGGCGGGTCACCCGCTACTCCGGCGAGATCCCGCACCGCGTACTGCTCGGCCTGCTCGACTTCCGGGTGGCGCAGGCCCGCCTCGAACGGCTGTCCCGACGTATCGAGCTCGAGGCCCCCGCCACGGCCGCGTGGGCGCGCCGGGCCGACACGATGACGGTGCAGAGCTGGATGGACCGGCACATGCACACCCGGCCGGGCCGCGACTTGATGCGGTTGTCGATCAAGGCGGTGCTGGCGGCCGAACCCGCCGAGCTCTCGTTGCTGCACTGGCTGTTCTACATCGCGACCGGCGGCGGGCTCAGTTCACTGATCCGCACCGACGGCGGCTACCAGCAGGACCGCTTCGTCGGCGGCTCGCATGAGATAGCCGCACGCGTCGCCGCCTCGCTGGGCGAGCGCGTCCGCCTCGGCACGCCGGTGCGTGCGATCACGCAGGACGAAGGCGGCGTGCGGGTGCGGACGGACACCGATTCGATCGATGCGGCGGCGGTGGTCGTCGCGGTGCCCCCGGCCTTGACCACGGCCATCGAGTTCCGCCCGGCCCTGCCCGCGGCGCACATCCAGTTGGCCCAGCGCATGGCCGGTGGCACCGTCATCAAGTTCACCGCCGTCTACCCCGCGCCGTTCTGGCGGGAGCACCGACTGTCCGGCCACGCGACGACGACCGACGCGCCGATCAGCATGACCTTCGACAACTCACCGCCGGATGGCAGTCCTGGCGCCCTCGTCGCCTTCTCCCTCGCCGAGGACGCACGCGTTCTCGCATCTCTTACGCCCGAGCAGCGCCGCTGCGCCGTCCTGGATCGGCTGGCCGCGCTGTTCGGGCCGGAGGCCGCGGAGCCCACGCAGTTCCACGAGATGACGTGGGTGAGCGAGCAATGGACACGCGGCTGCTACGCCGGCTACTTCGGACCCGGTGGGTGGACCGCGGTCGGGCACGCGCTGCGTGCCCCCGTCGGCCGCCTGTTCTGGGCCGGCGCCGAGACGGCCATCATCGCGAACGGATCGATGGACGGCGCGGTATCGGCCGGCGAACGCGCCGCTCGGGAGGTCCTGGCGCGTGCGGGTGCGGCGGTGACCACATGACGGAGCGCGGTTGGCGTACGGCCCTGCTCGTCTTCGGCGTGTCCTTCGTCGCCCAGGCGGCCTGGGCCACCATCGACGCGAGCTCGTTCGCGGGCACGATCGCGGACTTCGGGCCGCGCAACGACCATCTCGTCCACGACTACGCCGCATGCTCGGCGACGTTCGGGGCCGGGATGCTGGTCGCCGTCGAACGTCGGCGCTGGCGTACGCCGACCCTCACCCTCGCCGCGTTGTGGAACGGGTTCCACACCGTGTCGCACGTCGTGGACATCTGCGCGGCTCGTCCGGCGGTGCTCGGCCCGCTCGAGGCCGGCGCGTTGGTGATCGTCAGCGCGGCACTGGCCATTCTGGCGCGGCTGAGCAGTTCGAAGACCTCATGACCGACCGACAAATCTACGGCGACCGGCCAGCGGCTCAAGGCCGGATCGCCACCAGGGCAGCCACATGGACGGCTGTCGCAGTACCAGTTGTGCGAAGGAAAGCGGGTCGAAGAAAGCGTCGCGCCGGCGAACTTTTCCGGAATCCGTGATCCATATCTTGTCGACGGCAGGGACCTGCGCCGGTACGCGTCCGACGGTGGCGCTCAGCCGGTGCTCGATGAACAGGATGTCCGCGTCGCCGGTCCAGCTCAGCACGTCACTGCGGAGATCGGGCAGGAGCGCGAGGAGTCGTCCGGCCTCCTCCTGCCATTGATGTCGTCCTTTGATGGGTGGCAGCAGCGGTTGGTTGAGCTCGATGTCCTCGGCGAGAAGGTCATCCCAGGCATGGGGCTCGGGACTGTCCCAGCTTGCGGCGAAACCCGCGACGACCTTCTCGTGGACGCTGTGCCAGTCGGCCATTACAGCGCCCCGAGTTGTTGCATCGCGGCGGCGATGTCGAGGTAGGTCTCCTTGCGGTGTACCAGCCTTCCGGCCATGCTGATCACGTCGACTCCGCTGAACCGGATCGGTTTCCCGGTCGGCTGGACGACGAGCCCGTCGAGCGGAAGCGGTACGGCCAGCGTCGCGGTGATCGAGCACTGGTGCACGAAGAAGCCGTCTCCGACACTGAGCCTGTCCGTGGCGAAATGAATGTCCGGCCAGAATGCCAGCAGCCCCGCGAAGACCTCACGGACTTCAGTGTGCCCGGCGACCTCGGATGAGCCGAGTAGATGCAGGCGGAACACGGTATCCGGAGTATGCATCGCCATGATTTCGTCCAAGGCATGGGAATTCCACGCCTGGCCGTAGTCGTCGACGATTTGCGAAAGGTCGTTATCGATGACGGTCATGAACTCCTCCTAGGGAAACCGAGCAGTCCGTATCGGCTCCACGCTCAACGGATACGGTCCAGTGGGTTGAGCGATACCGGCAGGCGCATGCCCGAACGCCAGAGCACTCCCGCGCGTGAACGAGGGCGTTCGGTGGCTTCACGCCGCATCAACTCCACGAAGGCAGAGGCAAAGCCGCTTCGCGGGTGCCGGTCGAGGACCGCCCGGATCGCATCGGGTGAGAGCCGACGCGCTCGGGTGCCGACGACGTCGAGGTGCGCGGCGTCGTGCAGTAGCCGGGCTTCCGGGCCTGACCCCGCAGGCATCCGGATGTTCATGTGCAAGGTGATCGCCTCGGCCGCGGCTTCGGCGAAGGACTCCGGCGCACCGTGGGAGACCAGCGCGGCCAGTGCCACCTCGCCGCCGTGCACCGCGAAGCATTGGGCTTGACCGGGCCGGTAGGGGTCCATGAGCGCCAGATCGTGGAGCAGGCAGGAGACGTAGAGCAGTTCCTCGTCGTAGCCGACACCATCGAGCCCGGCCAGTAGATCGGCCCACAACCAGCAGCGCAGACAGTGGCCGAGCAGAGGTGCGGAGTACGTGGCCTCCGCCAACGCCAGGACCCTGCGAGCGAGCGCGCTGTCCGGTGGTTCACGCTCCACGACGACGGTGGCGGCCTTCGTCCGACTGCCGAGTAGCTCGGCGAGCTGCCCGAGAAGGGCGTCTCGAGCGAGTCGGATCATGTCGGGAAACCCGAGCGCACCCCTGGTGGCGATCGCCCACTCGCGTGTCCCCACTGGTGCCATCGCTCAACCTCCCGGCACTTCCTGCAATCGTTGCAAGAGATCCGGCGATACAGTAACAGCCGAAACAGGTAGTTGCAATCATTGCAAGAAGGGGTGGTATGGACCCGCGGAGACAGCGGACCGCCGAAGCCCTGCTGCGCGCCGCTGAGGAGATCTTCAGCACGCGCGGCGTGGAAGAGGTGACCGTCGAGGAGATCGCCCAACAGGCCGGGGTGGCCGTCGGCTCGATCTACAACCATTTCGGATCGAAGTCGGGTCTGCACGCGGCGGTCATCGAGCAGGCGCTCGATGTCGATCGCGACTACATGGACCGCGCCTACAAGAGAGAGCGCACACCTGCCGAGCAGCTGTACGCCGCCGCAGACGAATACCTAGAGTTCTATCTGGCCCATCCGGAGTACTTCCGGATGCTGGCCTTCCCCGGCGAGCCGGGACAGTACGCGGCCGGGCGCGAGGTCGCCGAACGCCTGGCCCGCTCGGTCGACGGGCAGAACCGGCGGATGGTCGAGGCCCTTCGCCGTGGGATGGACGCAGGCGTGATACGAGCCATCGATCCGGCGGAGGCGGCCACCGTGCTGTGGGCGGCCTGGAACGGAGTGATCAGCCTCGGCTGGCGGCCCGACAGCCTGCGACGTACCAACCCCGAACTTCGCAAGCTGCTGCATACCGCCACCGACATCGTCGCCAACGGGCTCCTGGCCCGCTGACGGCCTCGTCGTCATCGGGCGGCAGTCGTCGCGAAGCGAGCCCATACGACCTTGCCGCCGTCGGCGGCAGGGTGGTGTCCCCAGGCGGCGGACAGTGCGGCGACGATGAACAGGCCGCGCCCGGTCTCGGCGACGAAGTCGGGTTGCCGAAGTTGCGGCCGGCCGGGTGCGTCGTCCCAGACCTGGAGTTCCAGGGCGTCCGCGTTCCACCGCCACTCGATGAGGGCGTGGATCGCGCCCGCCCCGGCACGTAGCGAGTTCGTCACCAGCTCCGTGACGACCGTCTGCAGATCGTCGGTGAGGGCGGCCAGGTCCCAGCAGGCCAGCACCTTGGCCGACCATTCCCGTGCCTCGCCCGCAGCGGTCGGTCCCGTGGGCAACTGCCGGAAAGCGAAGATCCGTTCCTCTTCGGGGGATACCCGGTCGGTCATGGCGTCGCCCGTCTTCCTCAGAGATCGCGCGCGTTGCGTGGTCGTTCTGTAACAATGACCTCACTCTGAGTAATGCGGAAGATTCAAGCAGACTTCTGAACCCCCCGGAGGCAGCGATGACCGCCGCCGAGAACCTCGACCCCGACGAGTCCCTGTGGAACGCCATCGCCTTTCACCTGCGCTACGAGCGCCAGAAGCGCGGTATGTCGCAGACCGAGGTAGGGGCCGTCATCGGCGTCAACAAACATGGGGTTTCGAACGCCGAAGCCGGCCGCAACAAGCTCACCCGCATCCAGGCCGACCGCCTCGACAAGGCCTGGGACACCGGCGGCCTCTTCGTACGACTCCGCCGCTTCGCCCGCCTCAGCCACAACCCCGACTGGCCAGCATTGGTCGACCGATATCAACGCGAAGCGGACCAGCTCAAGCTCTCTCACAACAACTATGTCCCGATCCCATTTCAGACGGAGGACTATGCACGAGGACTGCTTTCCGCAGGTCATGCCGCCGGGCTGGTCGCCGACGTCGAGTCCGCCGTCGCACGACGCATGGCCCACCAGGCGGCGATCCTTGACCGTCGCCCTCGACCGCCGCTGATCTGGGCGCTTGTCGACGAGGCCGCTCTACGGCCGATGGGCGACGCGGCCGTCATGAAGGCGCAGTTCGAGCACCTCATGGAGTGCAGCAGGCTGCCTCATGTATCGCTCCGGGTCATTCCGCTTTCAGCGGCTCCACACCTTGGCATCGACGGCTGGTTCTGGTTCTTCGAACTGCCCGGGCGGCGCCTGGCCGCATTCGTGGGCACGACCTTGGACGTCGGGCGGGTCATTGACGAACAGGCGGAGGCGGCAAGCGTCTGTGTCCGATTCGACCGGATCGCCGCGCAGGCGTTGAATGAACAGCAGACCCGTGACCTTCTGGCGAGAATGGCTGGGCACTCATGACGGTATGGCGTAAGAGCAGTTACACGACCGGCGGTGGCGGGACCACCGACTGCGTCGAGGTGGCGCAGATCTTCGGCGTAGGCAATGTGTCAGAGCCGAGTGAGCTCGTGGCGAGGACGGCCCAGAACTCATGACGTCATGGCGTAAGAGCAGCTACAGCGGAGGCGTGGGTGGGACCACCGAGTGCGTCGAGGTTGCGAAGACTTCCGGCGTCGGCGGTACGCCAGACGCGGTCGGTCAGTCGTCGGCTTTGGTGAGTGAGCGGATCGAGGGGCGCAGGATCTCGACGATCTGATCCGGGTCGGCGTCGGCGAGGGGGTCGAGCTTGATCAGATGCCGGCCGAGAACGACGCCGATGAGTACGGCGCTGATCAGCCCCGCGCGCAGGTCGGCCTGGTCGTCCGGGATGGCTTCGCTGATCTGATCCCGTTGGATGCGGGACGCCTCCCGAGCTTCGTGTGCCGCCTCGGGATGGGTGAGCATCGACCGGAGCACGGCCAGCGACTCGACGGGTTCGTCGGCCAGCGAACCTCGGAGCACGTCGAGTAGTTGTTCGGCGATCTGTTCCGGCGTGCCGCCGGGCAGGGACGGGGGCCCGCCCTCGGTCGCCCGTGCGAAGAGCTCTTCCTTGCTGCGGAAGTAGTGCATGACCAGGCCGGGGTCCACGTCGGCGGCCGTCGCCACCGCGCGGATGGTGGTCCGGTCGTAGCCGGATTCGGCGAACAACCGGCGGGCCTGGCCCAGGATTCGGGCTTCGGTGTTGCGCCGCTGCTCGGCCCGGGACGGCCGTGCCGAGGGATCACTCACGCGGCTCATTGTACGAGTGTTGACCGATCCGTCATCTCGTTCTACAGTCGTTGAATCAGTCATTGAACGAACGTTGAACGGGAGGCCGGAATGGAAGGTCCGCTGGAGGTTCTCGAACGGCGGCGGCGTCTGCTGGTCGCGGGGGACATGGACGCGTTCGCCGATCTCTTCGCGGCGGACGGCGTGATCGAGATGCCGTTCGCTCTCGAGGGAGTTCCCGCTCGGCTCGAAGGCCGGGAGGCGATCCGGGAGTTCTCGGCGCACGCCGGCCGGATGCCGCTCGAGATCACCGACCTGCGCACGGTGCAGATCCACCGCACCTCGGACCCGGAGGTGGTGATCCTCGAACTCGTGTCCGTCGTGCGAGCGACGACGACGGGGGAGACGTTCGAGGTGCCGTGCATCCAGGTGTTCCGGATCCGCGACGGCCGGATCGTGCTGTTCCGCGACTACGTCGGAGTCGGCTCCGTCCCGGACCTCACGGCCGCCTGACCTCTCAGGCGGGCCGGGCCGAGTCGGAGGGGGTGGGGCGGAGGCCGAGGAGTTCGGGCCTGGTCGCGCGGGCCCGCCACTCGTCGGCGGGATCGGCGATCAGCCGGCGGGCTCGGAGGTCGAGCAGCCCGCTCACGTGATCGACCTCGGCGGCCACGGTGCCGTCCAGGTGCCTCATGAGGTGCCGGACGCGGTAGGTCTTGCCGTCGCCCCACTCCCAATCACAGGACACGTCGACCTGGTCTCCGGCGCGGAGTTCATGGCGATACCGGATGACCGTCTCCAGGTTGACGGGTCCGAACCCGTCGGCCAGGAGCTCGTCGACGGAGACCCCGGCGGCCCGTACGCACTGGAAACGGGCATGGTCGCCGTACTGCACGTAGAAGCCTCCGTTGAGGTGCAGTTGCGGGTCCACCTCGGAGATGCGGACCTCCAGCCGGAGGCTGAACGGCTCAATGCCGGCCGTCGGTGTCATCGGAGGGCTCCTGTTCTACCGGCCACTGCAGTGAACGTTCGGTCAGGTAGCGGCGGCCGTCCTCGCGGACCTCGAGCCAGTCGCCCCGGACCCAGCCGCCCGCCGCCTGAGGAGAGAAGCCGTGCTTGCGGAAGAGCGCACTCGCCTCGGCTCTCGTCAGGCCCCGCGTCCCCCATTCGGCGATGAGGGAGCGGTGACGACTCTCCGGAGGGGCCTCCGCCGGGTCGGCCGAGATCGCATCGGCCAGTGCCGCGAGACCGGCACTGATCTGGCGTAGTGCCGCGGCCACCTGATCGGTTCGCCACGACGATGACGGCTCCATGCGAATAGCCTAGCAATCGGTACCGATCGCTGACCTATGAGGCAGCCCCTTCCGGCGTCGAGCGGGATACGTCCTTGACCTTCGAGCACCGCAGCCCGAGCCCGTACGCCGCTGGTTCGACGCCTCTTCCCGAACACGGCTCATCGGGCCTTCCTACGACCCGGCCGATGACGCGGCGTACCACATGTCGGGTCGGTCGCTACGGGCCTGGTTCGACGTCATCATCCATACCGAGGACGTCACTCTCACTCGATTCCTCCAGCCGCTGCCCGCCTGACATTCGCGGCGACCGCCGTCGTGGGGGCACGACTCCTGGAAGGCCATAGGCTTTTTGCCGTGCCTGATCTTCCGTGGACCATCGGAACCGCCACCGGTGTCGGTTCCCATCCCGGGGACGATCCCGCCGAGGCGCTGCGCGTCGTCCTCGGCGAGCTCCCCGACCTGCCCTATCTCCCGGAGCTGCCGGACCGGGGGCCCGGCGCGGACATGGTCGGACGCACCGCCGGACTGCTCGCCGAGCTCGCCGTCGCGCTGCAGCCCTCCGGGTGGAGGTTCGCCGACCGGCCGGGCCGGGACGTGTCCCGAGCCCGGAGCATGCTCGCCCGGGACCTCGACACGCTCGAGGAGCAGGCGGGGGAGTTCGAGGGACCGTTCAAGATCCAGGTCACCGGTCCCTGGACGATGGCCGCATCGATCGAGCTCAAGCACGGCGACCGCGCGCTCCGCGACGCGGGGGCCGTACGCGACCTGATCGCGTCACTGGCCGAGGGCGTCGCCGCGCACGTCCGAGACGTACGCCGACGGCTGCCGCGCGCGACGATCCTGCTGCAGCTCGACGAGCCCGGCCTGCCGGGCGTCCTGGCCGGGACCGTGCCGACCGCGAGCGGCTTCTCCCGCCTCCCCGCCGTCGAGGCCCCGCTGGCCGAGGACGGTCTGCGGCGGGTGATCGAGGCCACGGACGCCTTCCTGCTCGTGCACTGCTGCGCTCCGCGCGCCCCGTACGGTCTGCTGCGGGCGGCCGGAGCGAAGGCGATCTCGGTCGACGCCGCACTGCTGCGCGGTGCGGACGAGGACGCCATCGGCGAGGCCGTCGAGGCGGGTGTTGGGTTCCTGCTCGGCATCGTCCCCGGCACCGACACCCGCCTGCCGGCGCCGAAGCAGTCGCTGACCCGCGTCCAGGAGCTGTGGCGGCGTCTCGGTTTCTCCCCGAAGGTCCTCGCCGAGGGCGTGGTCGTCACGCCGTCCTGCGGCCTGGCCGGCGCCGGCCCACGCTACGTACGCACCGCGCTGAAGCACTGCCGCGAGGCGGCGCAGGTCCTGGCCGAGACCGCCGAGGACTGATCAGAACCCGCCGGCTCGTCCGAGCCGGCGAGGGCTCGGCCGGATCACATCACAATAGAAAGAGGCGGCTGCGATGGCGCGGGCGCGAGCGGAACGGCATGCCCAGGGCGGGTCTGCCGCCAGGCGGAAGAAGAGCGGCTCCGCCGCCGGGCGGCAGAAGAGCCGGCCCGCCACCGGCCGGAAGAAGAGCGGCGCCACCGGGCGGAAGAGCAGGCCCGCCGGCGGGCGGAGGAGGCGCAGCCCCCGCACCAGGAGCAGGCGCGGCGCGGCGGGATCTCCGCTCGGCGTCCTGCTCACCGCGGTCGGAGTCCTCGCCGCGATCGGCGTCCTCGGTCTCGCGGGGTGGCTGCTGACCTTTCCACTCGACGACGCCCGCTATTCGTCCGGGCTGTCCGGGACGCCGGGGACCTTCACCGCCGCGCGGTGTCACACAGCCGGGAGCGGCGCGTCCGGCTGTACCGGGACGTTCGTGCCGGCGAAGGGCGGATCCGCCGACCGGAACGCTCATATCCGCGACTCTCGGATCCTTGTCGGCAGGCCCGCCTCACTGCGCCGCAGGCCCGATGGCGGCTATGTCCAGCCCGGTCCGGCGAAGGCGGGGAAGGACCTCGCGACCGCCTTCGGGATCGTCGGCCTCGCCGCGTTCCTCCTCGTGTTGCTCTGTGCGGCGCCGAAGCGGGTCTCGGCCGGCGGCTGGAAACGGCTGCGAAAGAATCCCCCGCCCTGGGGGACGCTGCTGATCATCCTCGTCCCGCTGTTCGGAGCCTCCCTGGTCCTGGCCGGACTGTGCCTCCTCGTGGGCTTCCTGCTCTCACACGTCTGAAGCACCGGTCACTCGGCGACGGTGCCCACCACCCGGTGTGGGGTGATGCGGATGACGACGCGGATGACCTCTGGCGGGAGCTCGATGTACTCCTCGCCGGCGCCGGACCCTTCGTAGTTCTCGGCGAGTTCGACCGCCAGGCGCCTGCCGGCGTCCTCGGTGATCGTGGCGGTGCCGCGTACCTCGACGTATCGCTGAAAGTCGTTCTGGTCGATGACGGTCAGGCTGGCGCGGGGGTCGCGGCGCAGATTGGTCTCCTTACGCCGACCGGCGGCCGTGGAGATGAGCAGGTCATCGCCGTCCCGGCCGACCCAGACCACCGAGGTCTGCGGGCTGCCGTCGGGGTTGATGGTCCCCAGGATCGCCGGATTCGGGTCGTCGATGAGCTCGCGCACCGTCTCGTTCAGCATCGTCACGGAGCCAACCGTACGGCCGTCCGCGCCCGGCGCGGCACCGAGAACCGTTGTCAACGCCCGAGACGCCGACGCCATCGGATCTCGCCTTCCTGCTGTCCGCCGGTGGGGGTGAGCCCGGCGGCGGTGGCGACGGCGGCGGACGCCCGGTGTTCGGGATGGATGTGGGCGACGACGCCGTCCACGGGTTGTTCTCCGAGCCAGGCGACGAGCCCTTGGGCCGCTTCGGTGGCGATGCCCCGTCCCTGCCAGGGGGTCCCCACCACCCAGGCGATCTCGGCGACGAGCCCGTCGCCGGTGGGGCCGATCGTCGCCTGGACCGTTCCCGTCAGGCACGCTTCTTCGCGGAGGTAGATCACCCAGTTGAGCCAGTGGACGGCGGGATCGGGAGCGCCTGCGACCATGAGCCGGTAGCGCGAGCGCAGCGCCTCCGCGGTGTCCGGGGCGCCACCGATGAACGTGTGCAGGGCCGGATCGGACAGCACGGTGACCATCTCATCGGCGTGTTCGACGAGCAGCGGCAGAAGGTCCAGCCGCCGGGTCGCGATGGCCTCGGCGCGGATGGCGTTCACGCCGCCGCGCCCGTCCGCACTGCGGAGGTCCCCGGGCCGCTGTCCAGGATGAGCGTGCGCGCCCTCTCGTTCAACATGGTCACGAAGTCAACCGTAGAGATGTCCAGGCGCAACCGGATCAGTAACGGCTGCGTCCAAGAAGTCGATTCTGTGATGGCTCGTCCAGGAGTCGGTGCTGGGGGCATTCGTGACGGGACTCGAACCGGCGGCCGCTGCCGCCGCCAAGGCGGTGGCACAGCGGGCGGGGCGCGAGTGGCTGGCATCGCGGGCGGCGAAATCCGACCGCGACAAGGACCTGACCGAGTTGATCAGGGTGTCGCTGCCGGACCGGTTCGTCCGGCGCAAGCTGGAACGCCAACTCGCGGACATCGCCGACTCCGTCGAGAAGCGTCTCTCGGCGCTCGTCGAGCAGGAGTACGGAGGCCTCGAGGAGAACGATCGCGCGGCCGTGCTGCTCGACGTCGAAGCGGCCATCGAGCGGGTGGACCTCTCCGACGACGTCATCTTCAGCGAGGACGCCGACCCCGTGAAGCTGGCCCGGCGCATACGTGGGCTGGTGCCGGCACCGGTCGGATACGGCGATGCCGCCTCCCGGCTGTACGACGTGGTGCTCGACGAATGCTGTGACTGTCTGGTGCGGATCCTGCTGGGCCTGCCGGAGTTCGCGCCGCGCGCGCTCGCGGAGACGCTGTCCCGGATGTCCGGCCTGGGGGACCAGATCTCCCTGGTCCTGGAGCGACTTCCGGCCCGTACGCTCGACGCCCCCGCGGGCACCGAGAACGACGCCGAGTTCGAGCGACGGTATCTGGAACACGTCGCCCGGAGTATGGACGCGATCGAGCTGTTCGGCCTGCGGGTGGACAATTACCGTCCGCGCGCCACGCTCAGCGTGGCCTACATCAGCCTCGCCGTGACGGCCGAGGACCGCAGCCGTGACGATCTCGAGCCGTTGAAGGTCGCGGCGCTGACCGGCGACCACGACCGCGAGCCGTCGACCATGCGGGTCGAAAAGATGCTCGCGCGCTCGTCCCGTACGCTCCTGCGCGGCCAGGCGGGCTCGGGAAAGAGCACCCTGCTGGGCTGGATCACGGTGACGGCGGCGCGCGGCGCCTTCACCGGTGACCTGTGCGACTGGAACGGGCGCGTGCCCTTCCTCATCAAACTCCGCAGCTGTGCCGAGAGCGGCCTTCCGCAACCGGAGGACTTCGTCACGGGCCCCCTCCAGGGTCTGATGCCGCCGGGATGGGTGCACCGGGTGCTCGACGCGGGACGCGGGATCATCCTGATCGACGGCGTCGACGAGGTTCCTCTCGGCAAGCGTGAGCAGGTCCGGCGCTGGCTGCGCGGGCTGCTCGACGTCTATCCGACGGCGCGGACGATCGTCACGTCCCGGCCGGCGGCGGCCGACACGCGCTGGCTCTCCGCCGAAGGCTTCCGGCCGATGATGCTGGAGCCGATGACCCCGGATGACCTGCGAGAGCTCGTACGACAATGGCACGCGGCGGTACGCCACGCGGGCAGCCTGCCCTGTGCCCCCGAGGAACTGCCCGGGTACGAGGGGACTCTGCTGGCCCGGTTGGAGAGCGGCCCGCACCTGCGGGCACTGGCCACGACCCCGTTGCTCGCCGCCATGCTGTGCGCGCTCAACCTCGACCGGGTCACTCATCTGCCACGCGACCGCATGGGCCTCTACCGGGCGGTCTTGGACATGTTGCTCGAACGCCGCGATGTCGAGCGAGGGGTCCGGAGCCATCCCGACGTCGAACTCGAACGCGACCAGAAGGAGCGGCTGCTCCAGGAGCTCGCCTGGCGGCTCACCGTCCTCGGCCGCGCCGAGATGCCGAAGGCGACGGCGCTCAGGCGCATCGGGGCCAGGGCGGCGGCGATGCCCCGGGTCAACGCCACCGCGGAGGCGATCCTCGACTTCCTGCTGCACCGCAGCGGCGTCATCCGCGAGCCGGTGCCGGGCCGGATCGACTTCGTGCACCGTACGGTCCAGGAGTACCTGGCCGCCAGGCAGGCCGCCGACGACGCCGACGTCGAGATCCTGGTGGACAAGGCCCACCTGGACCAGTGGCGGGACACCGTGGTGATGGCCGCCGGGCACGCGAACGCGCCTTCACGCGGAGAACTGCTGACCGGACTTCTCGATCGCGCCGACAGGGAGCCGAAGAACGCCCACCGCCTGCGGATGGTGGTGGCGGCCTGCCTGGAGACGGTGCCGGAT
Organism: Actinoallomurus sp. NPDC050550; assembly: GCF_040655075.1. Lineage (NCBI taxonomy): Bacteria > Bacillati > Actinomycetota > Actinomycetes > Streptosporangiales > Thermomonosporaceae > Actinoallomurus > Actinoallomurus sp. NPDC050550. The sequence goes on from NZ_JBFAJC010000015.1 coordinate 161,311, forward strand.
CTGCCCGGGGAATGTCGCGACCGGGTGGAGGATTGCGTCTCCACGCTCATCCCCCCGAGAGACAGCGCTGACGCGCGTCGGCTGGCCACGGTGGGTGAGGAGATCCTCCAGAGGCTTCCCACGACGCTGAAGGGCATTTCGGAGCACCGGGCCGCGGCCTCGGCCGAAGCCGCCTGGTTGATCAACGGTCCGCGGGCGATGGACGTGTTGGCCCGCTATGCCACCGACCCGAGGGCCGAGATCCAGGATGAGCTGATCGCAGCCTGGGATTACTTCGAACCGCATGCGTATGCCGAGCGGGTGCTCGCCGAGGCACCGCTCCTCGACGGCTCGCTCCACATCCTGAACCCGGCCCTGCTTCCCGCGGTCCCCGCGCTGCGTCGCCTGACGGACCTCAGTGTCAATTTGCGGAGCGGCGTCGGGCTGGAGTGCCTGAGCGGTGTACCGGCGCTCAAACGGCTGGAGGCGAGCGGCGTCCGGCCGGATGGTGTGTCGGTCGTCGCGGACCATCCGGGCCTGGAAAGGGTCTTGCTCAACATCGATGGCGTTCTCTCCGACCTCGCGCCCTTCCTAGCGCTCCCGGCCCTGGCAGAGCTGATCGTCTATCCCGATCGGTTCGCTTCCGAGCTAAGGCTGCTGCAGCGGATTCCAAGGCTGCGATCACTTGGATTGGGCGGGCTGGACGACGTCGCGGATCTGTCTCCCCTGGCGCGATGCGGCGAACTGCGCGAGCTCCGATTGTTCCGATGCCGGAGGATCACGGGGATCGACGACCTTCGTCCGCTGAGCGCGCTTCACCATCTCACTCTCAGCGGCGCACGTCTCGATGAGGGCGCCGTCACACGGTTGGTGGACGCCTTCCCGGCACTCACGGGTCTCTCCCTCGACGGAGGCGAGTGGTGCGCCGGTCTCGGCGTGCTCGGGAGTCTGCCGCTCACCATGTTGTGCATCACACACGCCGACCATGTGACCTCGCTCGATGCGATCGCGTGCTTCCCCACCATGCGCGAACTGGCGCTGACCGAGGCCTCGGTGACCGACCTGGCGCCGCTCGCCGAGCTTCCGGCGCTTGACCGCCTCACACTGAGCCGCTTGCGGGTACCGGCCGATCTGGAACCGCTACGGGACCATCCCGGGCTCCGTCAGCTGCTCCTCGACGACGCCGCAGAGGACCTGGATCTGTCTCCGCTCGGTGGGATCCGTCACCTGACCGTCTGCCTCCGCGCCGGCCAGTCGGTACGCGGCCTCGACCGGTTGCACCGCACGGCCCATGTCGTGTGGTGGTGACGGACGGCGATCGGTCGACGATGGCGGCAAGCGCGGTGCGGAGGTGGTCATGGCGTGGTCTCATCGCGAACGATGGTCTCGCTCCGCTGTCGCCGTCGTACGGGCTCATCGTGGCGGCGATCGCCGCAGCGGTGCTGGGGATCGCCGCTTACCTCCTGGCGCCGGCGGCGACGGTCGTCATGTCGGCGGGGCTCCTGCTGGGGCGGCCGGTCGGCGCCGCGAAGGCGCTGGCGGCGGCGGTACGACGCCCGGTGACGCTGTCGGCGCTCGGCGGGGTCGCGGCGATCCTGACGAAGCAGCTCTGGTTCGGGGCCGGAACGTTCGTGTTCCTGCTGGTGTCCGGGCTGTGGCAGGCGCTCGCACTGCCCATCTCCACGCTGGAGGGACGGGGCGCGCGGTGGTCGATCGGCCGGGCCCGGTCCGTGTCGTATGGGCGAAGGACACGGACCGTCCTCGCGGTTCTGCTCGGCGTGGTGCTGGGGCCGATCCTCGTCGTCGCCGGCCTGCGCTGGGCGTTGTCTCCGCTGGACGGCTTCGCCCACGTGGTGATCGGTGACATCGTTCTCGGTCTCGTCGGTCTGCTCGTCGTGCCGTTCCAGGCCGGAACGCTCGCCGCCGCGGCGCTGAACCAGGAGTACCCCGTGGCGGAGGTTTCTCCGTACCCCGGCGCTCCTCAGGAGAGGCCCGGCATCCCGCTGGATCTCGCCCGGATCCGCGAACGGCTGTCCTCTGCCGCCTCCGGTCGTCTTCGCCCGCGTCGGGCGGCCCTCCTCCTGCCGCTCCTGGCGCTGCCCGGCCTGCTGTACGGCGGGTACGTATGGCTCAACCCTCTCGATCTGTCCGTCGACCACGTGCTGCAGCCGAAGTTCAACCGCGCGCCGGTGACCCTGCATCTGCTGCGCGGTGAGCGGCCGATGGAGATCACCGGAGACGGCCTGACCACGCGGGTGTGCGGGGATCGTCTCTGCCGCCGTGACCGCCTGTACGACTACCAGGACAACCTGACCGGTCGGGTGGGAGATACCGGTTCCGTGCCTCTGCCGGACGGCACGGTGGCCACCGCCGCATGGCGTACCGGGTCGGGCGGGACGGTGTTGCGGCTGTTCCCGTGCGACCCGGACGGATGTGGTGGAAAGGGGCCGGTCGACACGGCGGCGATCGTCGAGCGGAGCGGTGACGACGGCGCGAGCGCGGCGATGGCCGTCACCGGCGACGGCCTCGTGATCGCCGCGCTGCGCCGCGACAGCGCCGGCACGTCGGAGGTACGCCTCATCCACTGTGCCGACCTCCGCTGCCAGAAACCCCGGGCGGTCACCGTGGACAGCCTTGGCTGGTGGACTTCCGGTCTTCACAGCAGTCCGCTCGCCGTCGCCGTTCGGCGGGACGGCCGACCGGTGGTGGCCGTGGCGAATGGGGAATCCAGCACCGTCACCGTGATCAGCTGTGACGGGCCGGAGTGCCGTCATCCCCGGCTGACCCGGCCGGTGCCCCCACCGGCGCATTCGCCGGGTGCGAGCGACCGGCTTTCTCGATCTGGCGGTGGGCGGGGACCGGCGTCCCCGTGTGCTCTGGGGCGATCAGCCCTCCGGCTGGGGCAGCGGGCCCTTGCATCTCACGACCTGTGGACATCCCCGGTGCGGTGGATAGTCCTCCGGCGACCCTTATCGACGATCCGGGGTGACGGGTCACGCTTCGCCGAACCCGTCCGAGACAGGGCGAGCCCGAGCCGTCGTGACCGGGCGAGCCGCAGGTCAGATGTGTCGGTGGTGCGCGAGAGACTATGGGCAGTGGCACTCGTACGGCAGGGAGAGACTCGTGGCGACAGGCGTACCCGACGCGGTCCAGCAGCGTCATTCGGAGTTGGCTCAGGAGCTCGACGAGGCCAACTACCGCTACTACGTCCTCGACTCCCCGACGATCAGCGACGCGGACTACGACCGGCTGATGCGGGAGATCCGGGCGCTGGAGGAGGAGCACCCGGAGCTGGTCACGCCGGACTCGCCGACGCAGAAGGTCGGCGCGCCGATCACGACCGACTTCGCGACGGTCGAGCACATCGAGCGGATGCAGAGCCTCGACAACGCGTTCAGCACCGATGACCTGTCGGCGTGGCTGACGCGCGCGGAGAAGGAGGTCGGCTCGGTCGCCAACTTCCTGTGCGAGCTGAAGATCGACGGGCTGGCGGTCAACCTGACGTACGAGAACGGCCGGCTCGTACGGGGCGCGACGCGGGGTGACGGGCGTACGGGCGAGGACGTCACCAACAACATCCGCACGATCGACGCCGTGCCGCTCCAGCTGCAGGGCGACGACGTGCCGGAGCTGCTCGAGGTGCGCGGCGAGGTCTACCTGCCGGTCGAGGCGTTCGGGAAGCTCAACGAGCGGTTGGCCGAGACGGGTGAGCGGGAGCCGTTCGCCAATCCGCGGAACGCCGCCGCGGGCTCGCTACGGCAGAAGGACCCGCGGGTGACCGCGCACCGTCCGCTCAGCATGATCGTGCATGGCTTCGGCACCTGGCGGGGTGGGCGGCGCCCGGAGAGCCAGTCCGACGCGTACGAGACCATGCGGTCGTTCGGGCTGCCGGTCAGCGACCGTTACCGGGTCGTCGGGAGCCTGGCGGAGGTCCACGCCTACATCGAGCACTACGGCGAGCACCGGCACGAGCCGGCGTACGAGATCGACGGCGTGGTGGTCAAGGTCGATCAGTTCGCGTTGCAGCGGAGGCTCGGTTCGACCAGCCGGTGGCCGCGGTGGGCGATCGCCTACAAATACGCGCCGGAGGAGGTCAACACCAAGCTGCTCGACATCAGGGTCGGGGTCGGCCGCACCGGTCGCGTCACGCCGTACGGCGTGATGGAGCCGATCAAGGTCGCCGGCTCCACGGTCGCGTACGCGACGCTGCACAACGCGGACGAGGTCAAGCGCAAGGGCGTGCAGATCGGCGACACGGTCGTGCTGCGCAAGGCCGGTGATGTCATCCCGGAGATCGTCATGCCGGTCGCCGATCTGCGCGACGGCTCCGAGCGCGAGTTCGTGATGCCGGCGACCTGCCCGGAGTGCGGCACCGAGCTGCGGGCGCAGAAGGAGGGCGACGTCGACATCCGCTGCCCCAACGCGAAGAAGTGCCCGGCGCAGCTGCGGGAGCGGATCTACTTCGTGGCCAGCCGCAACGCCCTGGACATCGAGGCGCTCGGGTACGTCGCGGCGACCGCGCTGACCCAGCCGCTGGAGCCGGAGGATCCGCCGGTCAAGAACGAGGGCGACCTGTTCCACCTGACCGTCGAGCAGCTGCTGCCCATCAAGTCGGTGGTCCGCGAGCAGCGCACCGGCCTGCCGAAGATCGACCCCAAGACGGGAGAGGAGAAGGTCGTCACCTTCTTCGCGAACAAGGCCGGGGAGCCGAAGAAGACCGTCGAGAAGCTCTTCGAGGAGCTGGAGAAGGCCAAGAAGCAGCCGCTGTGGCGGGTGCTGGTGGCCCTGTCGATCCGGCACGTCGGGCCGACGGCCGCGCAGGCGCTCGCGCGGGAGTTCCGCTCGCTCGACCGCATCGCGGCCGCGTCGGAGGAGGAGCTGACGGCGGTCGAGGACGTCGGCCCGACGATCGCCGCGTCGGTCAAGGAGTGGTTCACGGTCGACTGGCACCGGGAGATCATCGAGAAGTGGCGCGCGGCCGGCGTGCGGATGGAGGACGAGGGCGCGGAGGAGGGGCCTCGGCCGCTCGAGGGCGTCACCGTCGTCATCACCGGATCCCTGGAGGGCTTCAGCCGGGACTCGGCGACCGAGGCCGTGCAGAATCTCGGCGGCAAGGTGTCCAGCTCGGTGTCGAAGAAGACCGGGTTCGTGGTCCACGGCGAGAGCCCGGGGTCGAAGTACGACAAGGCCGTCAAGCTCGGTGTTCCGCTTCTGGACGAGGCGGGATTCCGGGTGCTGCTGGAGAAGGGGCCGGATGCGGCCACCGAGGCCGCGGTCGTCGGAAAGGACTGATCTCCCAAGATAGTGGTCATGCTGACCTGCAAGGCGATACTGTACGGTATCGATTGATTACCGAGGGGTGGCTTCACGGTCGAGTGCAGGCGTAACGCAACGTGCGCAATCGGTTCCGCGAAGTTGCTCGGACGTCGTAGTCTCCCCTCAGTACGACATGTGTCCGTCCAAACACCATCGCCTCCCCCCAAAACGCAAGGTTTGGGTGTAACCCCCCGAGGACGTGATGAAGGACCCGAACAACACGCGGGACACGGTCCCCCGGCGTGGTTCCCCCCTGTGGGCCTACGTCGTCTGTGTCACGGTGGTCGGCGTCGCGGCCCTTGCCACCTCGGTCGCCTTCCTCAGCGTCGGCGACCTCAGGACGCTGGTCGGCGCCCCCCTCTTCTGGATCCTGGCCTTGCTGATCGTGAGCGGCGAGCTCAAGCCGATCATCACGCCGGGCTCCACCGAGACGACCGGCGCGACGGTCTCCACCGCCTTCACCTTCGCCACACTGATCTACGCCGGCCTGCCCACGGCACTGCTGTTGCAGGCCATCGCGACGGTGGCGACCGGGATGCTGCGCCGGCGCGCCCTGCACCGCACCGCCTTCAACGTCGGGCAGTACACCCTGAGCTTCGTCGCGTCGGGCCTGGTGCTGCTGACGTTCGGCATCACGGCGTCGCCCACGCGGCCCTGGACGCCCCACGCCTCCGACCTGCCGATCATGCTGCTCGCGGGGGTGGCGTACTTCCTCGTCAACCTCGTACTGGTCAACGCCGCGATCGCGCTGCACGAGCGCACCTCCGTTCTGAAGGCCATGCGCTGGAACATCGGCCTGCAGCTCCTCGTGCACAGCGCGCTGCTGGGGCTCGCGCCGCTGGTGGTCCTGGCGATGAGCTGGTCGGCGGCGTTCGTGCCGCTGTTCGTCCTGCCGTTCATCGCGGTGTACATCAACGCCTCGGTCTCGGTGAGCCGCGAGCACCAGGCCCTGCACGACGGCCTCACCGGCCTGCCGAACCGCAAGCTCCTGATCATGCGTACGGAGGAAGCGCTTGCTCAGGCCCGCCGCCACGCCGAGCGCGCCCTCACGGCGCGCGGCCGCGACGGCGAGCCGCCGCTCCGCGTCGGGCTCTTCCTACTGGACCTGGACCGGTTCAAGGAGGTCAACGACACCCTCGGCCACCCCACGGGCGACCGCCTGCTGCAGCTCGTCGCGCACCGGCTCACCCACAGCGTGCGGCCCGGCGACCTGGTCGCACGGCTCGGCGGCGACGAGTTCGCGGTCCTGCTGCCGACCGTGCGCGACGCGCGCAACGCCCGCGAGGTCGCGGCCCGGCTCCGCGCGGCACTGAACGAACCGGTGCGCCTCGACGGGATGTCGTTCGACCTGGAGGCCAGCGTCGGCATCGCCCTCCACCCCGACCACGCGCCCGACTTCGAGCTGCTGCTGCAGCGCGCCGACGTCGCGATGTACGTGGCGAAGGAAAATCGCACCGGAGTAGAGATCTATTCACCCGACCGCGACCGGAACTCCCCGGAGCGCCTCGGCCGGCAGGGCCAGCTGCGGCGCGCCATCGACCGCTGCGAACTGGAGCTGTTCTTCCAGCCGAAGATCTTCCTCGGGAACGGCCATCCGGTCGGCCTGGAGGCGCTGCTGCGCTGGCGACACCCGCAGAAAGGCCTGCTCACGCCGGAGAAGTTCCTGCCGATCGCCGAGCAGACCTACCTCATGCGCGGCATCACCGACTTCGTCGTCGACGCGGCGCTCACCCAGGTCGCGCGGTGGTGGAAGGCCGGGTTCCGCGTCCAGGTCGCCATCAACGCCTCCGGCCGCGACCTGCTCGACTCGGCGCTCACCGAGATGATCGCGTCGGGGCTGCTCCGGCACGAGGTGCCGCCGCAGGCCCTCCAGCTGGAGATCACCGAGCGGATCCTGATGAACGAGCCCGCCTACGCCGCCGACACCGTCGAGGCGCTGGCCGCCCTGGGCATCCCGCTCAGCCTCGACGACTTCGGCACCGGCTACTCCTCTCTCGTACGGCTCAAGAGCCTGCCGGTCGAGGAGATCAAGATCGACGCCTCCTTCGTGAGCCGGCTCCGCGAGGCGGGCGACGACGCGGTGATCGTCCGCTCGATCATCGATCTCGCCCGCACGCTCGGCCTGCGCTCGGTCGCCGAGGGAGTCGAGAACGCCGAGACGGAGCACCTCCTGCGCAACCTCGGCTGCGACGCCGCCCAGGGGTACCACTTCCAGCCGCCGATGACCGCCGGCGAGGCGACCGCCTGGCTTCGCGAGCACGTCTCGGAGCTCCAGGCCCCCGAGGGCGCCGCCCTCTGACGGACGCACAGGGGCGTCAACGGAGCCGCCCTCTGCGCCCATGGTGTGGTCCCGTGATCACCGGTGTTCCGGCCCTGTGATCAGGGCTGTGTAAACCACCCGTTAACCGGTCGTGGCCGGTTCTGCCCGCCCTCTAGGATGGCTGGGAACCCATCGATCGCAGAAACGGTTTCGACATGCTTAACGAGCACGCCGCCCATGGCTCCGCCGCCGCGGGCCAGGCCCGCGGCGGCGGAGCCATCACCCGCGAGGAGGTCGCCCACCTCGCCCGGCTGTCCCGGCTGGCGCTGCGCGAGGACGAGCTCGACCACCTCGCCACCCAGCTCGATGACATCATCTCCGCGGTCGCGCGGATCCAGGAGGTCGCGGCGGAGGACATCCCGCCGACCTCGCACGCGCTCCCGCTGACCAACGTCTTCCGCGCCGACGAGGAGCGGCCCTGCCTCACGCCCGACCAGGCGCTGTCCGGCGCGCCCGCCGCGGACGAGCAGCGGTTCAAGGTCCCGCGGATTCTCGACGAGGAGGCGTGAGCATGAGCATCATCAAGAAGACCGCGGCCGAGCTGGGCGAGCTGATCGCCTCCGGCGAGGCGTCGGCGGTCGAGGTCACCCAGGCGCACCTGGACCGCATCGCCGCCGTCGACGACTCCGTCAAGGCGTTCGTGCACGTCGACCCCGAGGTCGCCCTGGCGCAGGCCCGCGCGGTCGACGACCGCAAGGCGGCAGGGGAGACGCTCGGCCCGCTGGCCGGCGTCCCGATCGCGCACAAGGACGTCTTCACCACGTCCGACATGCCGACGACCTGCTCCTCCAAGATCCTGGAGGGCTGGCGCCCGCCCTACGACGCGACCATCACGCAACGGCTGCGCGAGGCCGGGCTGGTCATCCTCGGCAAGACCAACATGGACGAGTTCGCGATGGGCTCCTCGACGGAGAACAGCGCGTTCGGCCCGACGCACAACCCCTGGGACCTGAACAAGATCCCCGGCGGTTCCTCCGGTGGTTCCTCGGCGGCGGTCGCCGCGTACGAGGCGCCCCTCTCCACCGGCACCGACACCGGCGGCTCGATCCGCCAGCCCGCCGCGGTCACCGGCCTCGTCGGCATGAAGCCGACCTACGGCGGGTCGTCGCGGTACGGCGTGATCGCGTTCGCGTCCTCGCTCGACACGCCGGGCCCGCTGGCCCGTACGGTCCTGGACGCCGCGCTGCTGCACGAGGCGTTCTCCGGGCACGACCCGATGGACTCCACGTCGATCGACCAGCCGGTGCCGCCCGTCGTCGAGGCGGCGCGCCGCGCCGACGTCGCCGGGCTGCGGGTCGGCGTGGTCAAGGAGTTCAGCGGCGAGGGCTACCAGCCGGGCGTGCTGGCCCGCTTCCACGAGGCCGTCGAACTGCTGGAGTCGCTCGGCGCCAAGGTCGTCGAGGTCTCCTGCCCGCACTTCACGTACGCGCTGCCGGCCTACTACCTGATCGCGCCGTCGGAGTGCTCGTCCAACCTCGCCCGGTTCGACGGCATGCGTTACGGCCTGCGCGTCGGCGACGACGGCACCCGCTCGGCCGAGGAGGTCATGGCGCTCACCCGCGCCGAGGGCTTCGGACCCGAGGTCAAGCGCCGGATCATGCTCGGCACCTACGCCCTGTCCAGCGGCTACTACGACGCCTACTACGGCAAGGCGCAGCAGGTCCGCACGCTGATCACGCGCGACTTCGACGCCGCGTTCGAGCAGGTCGACGTGCTGGTCTCGCCGACGACGCCGACGACGGCGTTCCCGATCGGCGAGCGCGCCGACGACCCGATGGCGATGTACCTCGCCGACCTGTGCACGATCCCGTCCAACCTCGCCGGCAACGCCGCCATCTCGGTGCCGTGCGGCCTGGCGGACGAGGACTCCCTGCCGGTCGGCCTGCAGATCATGGCACCGGTCCTCGCCGACGACCGCGTCTACCGCGTCGGCGCCGCCGTAGAGCGGGCCCTGCAGGACCGCTGGGGCGGCCCGCTGCTGGCCAAGGCCCCCTCACTCTGACCGGGCCCGAAGGGACTGAACTACCGATGAGCATGGAAACGCTCGTGCCGTTCGATGAGGCGCTGGCCAGGTACGAGCCGGTGCTGGGCATCGAGACCCACATCGAGCTGGGCACGACGACGAAGATGTTCTGTGGGTGCTCGACCGTGTTCGGCGCGGAGCCCAACACCCAGGTCTGCCCGGTCTGTCTGGGCATGCCGGGTTCGCTGCCGGCGACGAACCGCAGCGCGATCGAGGGCATCATCAAGATCGGCCTCGCGCTGAACTGCACGATCGTCGAGTGGTGCCGCTTCGCCCGGAAGAACTACTTCTATCCGGACATGCCGAAGAACTTCCAGATCTCGCAGTACGACGAGCCGCTGTGCATCAACGGCTACCTCGACGTCGAGGTCGACGGCGAGACGTACCGCGTCGAGATCGAGCGGGTCCACATGGAGGAGGACACCGGCAAGTCGCTGCACGTCGGCGGCGCCACCGGCCGGATCCACGGGGCCGACTTCTCGCTGGTCGACTACAACCGGGCCGGCATCCCGCTCGTCGAGATCGTCACCAAGCCGATCCCCGCGACGGGCGACAAGGCGCCGCTGGTCGCGCGGGCGTACGCCACCGAGCTGCGCGAGCTCGTACGCGCGGTCGGCGTCTCGGACGTGCGCATGGAGCAGGGCTCGATGCGCTGCGACGTCAACGTCTCGCTCATGCCCAAGGGCGCGTCCGAGTGGGGCACCCGCACCGAGACCAAGAACGTCAACTCCCTCCGCTCGGTCGAGCGCTCCGTCCGGTACGAGATCGAGCGGCAGGCGGGCGTCCTCGACGCGGGCGGCCGGGTGACCCAGGAGACCCGTCACTTCCAGGAGGCCGCCGGTACGACGACGAGCGGGCGCAGCAAGGAAGAGGCGCAGGACTACCGCTACTTCCCCGAGCCTGACCTGGTGCCGATGGCCCCGTCGCGCGAGTGGGTGGAGCAGCTGCGCGCCGGGCTTCCGGAGCTCCCCGCCGCACGCCGCCGCCGGGTGCAGGACGAGTGGGGCGTCGCCGACAAGGAACTGCAGGACATCGTCAACGCCGGTGCGCTGGACCTGATCGAGGAGACGGTCCGGCAGGGCGCCGACCCGGCCGCCGCCCGCAAGTGGTGGATGAACGAGCTGTCCCGGCGGGCCACCGAGCAGAGCGTCGAGCTGTCCGACCTGCCGGTCACCCCGGCCGACGTCGTACGGGTCAGCGCGCTGGTCGCCGAGGGCACCATCAACGACAAGCTGGCCCGGCAGGTGTTCGACGGCGTTCTCGCCGGCGAGGGCACGCCGGACGAGGTCGTCGAGAAGCGCGGCCTGAAGGTCGTCAGCGACGAGGGACAGCTGGGCTCGGTCATCGACGAGGTCATCGCCGCCAACCCGGACGTCGCGGAGAAGATCCGCGGCGGCAAGGTCGCGGCGGCGGGCGCGCTCGTCGGCGCGGTCATGAAGGCCACCCGCGGTCAGGCCGACGCCGGCCGCGCCCGCGAGCTGATCATCGAGAAGCTCACGAGCTGACGGCCGAACGGGCCAGGGCCGGTCTCAGAGTCCCCGTCCGCGGCGAGGCGCCGCCTGGGCGCCGCGCAGTAGGACAGCGGGGCTTTGAGACCGGCCCAGGACGAAGCGCCGACGGTCCCGGGCCGTACAGCCGGGGACCGCCTTGCATCAGGGAACCCGGACGACGAAGGTCGTCGAAGCGGCCCCGCCGCCCGCGTGGACGGTCGCGGTCACGGTCGCCACACCGGATCCGGCGGTGCGGACGCGGCCGCCCTCGATACGGACGACCTGCGGCCGGTCGCTGCGGTAGCTCACCCAGGTCCCCGCGGGCAGCGGCACGCTCTGGCCCTTGGTCACGTAGCCGTAGACGCTCTCATCCTTCATCGACACCGTGAGCCGCGGGTCGATCGTGGCGCCCTTGTCGAACGTCACCCGCTGGACGACGCCCTGGGCCGCGTCCCCGTCCTGGACCGGCTTGGCGGTGACGACCGACGGCGACGGCCGGAGCGTGCCGTCGATCTTGACACTGGCCCGCGCGGCGACGTCGGCGTCCCCGCTGGACGTGCCGAGCCGCAGCTCGTACGTGCCCCGTCGACCACGTAGCGGTTCGACGCCTCGTCGAAGAACGCGAGCTTGGACACCGGAACCGTCAGGCCGACCCGCGTGGTCCGGTGGGGACCGACGGTGACCTTCTGGAACGCCTCCAGACGCTTGAGCGGACGCTCCTTGGCCGCCGGTTCGAACGGCGTGCTCACGTACAGCTGTGGCACGGTCGTGCCCCTGGCGTCACCGTGGTTGGTGACGTCCGCGGGCGCCGTTCGCGTCGGCCGACCGCTCGACCCGCAGGTGGGAGTAGGAGAACCGCGTGTAGCTCAGGCCGTACCCGAACGGGTAGGTCACATCGCCGGTGAAGTACATGTACGTCCGGCCCTTGCTCGTCGACGTCGGCCGGATCGCGTAGTCACCGATCGCCGGAAGCTGGTTCATGTCGCCGTACCAGCTGAACGGCAGCCGCCCGCTCGGGTCGGTGCCGCCGAGGAGGACGGAGGCCAGCGCGGAGCCCTGACGCTGACCGCGTTTTCAGCGACGTCACCCGGCTTTCACGGCCTCAACCGGTCACGACCGGCCCGCCCCACGGGTGGTCCCAGGGCGGGTCGTACGATCTGTCCCCATGGGCAGGGGAGGCGCACGGTGAAGGTCTGGGTCCCGGACAAGGAGATCGCTGAGGCGGTCGCGGATGTCGCGGGGGCGGATGTCCACGTCTATCCGGGCGGGGACGATCTCCCTTGCGACCCCGGTGAGGTGGAGTTCTACGTTCCGCCGTTCACTTCGACCCCGCAGAGCCGCGCCGTCCTCGCCCGGATGGCGAGCCTGAAGATCATTCAGCTGCAGGTGGCGGGCGTCGACACCTTCCTACCGCACGTCCCACCCGGCGTGGTGCTGTGCAACGGCCGGGGCATCCATGACGCGAGCACCGCCGAGTGGGTGGTCGGCGGCATCATCGTGGCCCAGCGGGATTTCGCGCGGTTCGTCGACGCGCAGCGCGACGGCCGCTGGGACTGGCACATGACCGACGCGCTGGCCGACCGCTCCGTGCTGATCGTCGGGTACGGCTCGGTCGGCGCGGCGATCGAGCGCCGCCTGCTGCCGTTCGAGACCGAGGTCGTACGGGTGGCGAGGACGGCGCGCGACGGCGTCCATCCGGTCGGAGCCCTCCCGGACCTGCTGCCCCTGGCCGACGTCGTGGTCCTGATCGTGCCGTCGACCCCGGAGACGACCGGCATGGTCGACGCCGGCTTCCTCGCGCGGATGAAGGACGGCGCCCTGCTCGTCAACGCCGCCCGCGGTTCGGTGGTCGACACCGACGCGCTGGTCGCGGAGCTGTCCCGGCGGCGGCTGCGCGCGGTGCTGGACGTGACCGACCCCGAGCCGCTGCCCGCCGGTCACCCGCTCTGGTCCGCGCCTGGTGTCTTCATCACCCCGCACGTCGGCGGGTCGACGCCGGCGTCGCTGCGGCGCGCCATCGCGCTGGTGCGCGCACAGCTCGAGCGCGCCGTCCGGAACGAGCCCCTGCGGAACGTCATCACCGGCGCCTACTGAAACAGGTAAAGGATTTCCCTCGGGTTCTTGGGCCACGGTGGGAGGCGGGTCGACCCCGGCTTTGCCGGGTGGGCAGGTCGCGCCGACAAAGCGCTGGCAAGCGTTCGATGTCCGATTACGCAACGTGGCGAGTTGTCGCCGGGTGGACGCCCAGCCTCAATCGCTCCGTGACCTACGGACCGTACATTGACCAATAAGGCTGACCAGAGTGAGCGCCGCACGCGGGTGCTGCCGGCGACCCCGGCACGACGCGCCCGGCGCGAGCTTCCCGGTGGCGACCTGATTCCGGCCGCCACTCGTACCGGATGACACGGCATTCGACAGGCAGGTATACGCCGCACCTGAGACGGCCACGGGCCGTCGGCCCGGAATGTCATGCATTCGGCACCCGGCGCGCGTCGTGCTCCGGGACAATTTGATCAAGATCAGAGAGCGAGAAAGTGATGACCGGCGAGCGGACGAAGCGGCGACGCTGGGGGATACCGGCGACCGTGCGGCCGTTCGGCCCGGTCGCCGTGCTCGCCATCATTCACGCGATCGCCTTCCTGACCGGCCGGGGCACCGACGGCGGCGGCGCCTGGCTCAGCGCCTGGGCGGCGGCGATCGCCGCGAGCTCGCTGCTGGTCGCGGTGCGGCGGGCGCCGCAGAGCCCCGCCGGGAAGGTCGACCGCGACACCTGGCGCTGGTTCGGACTGGCGGCGATGGCCTGGTCGGCCGGTGCGGCGATCAACGCGATTTCCCGGCTCGTCCTCAGCCGGTCGGCGGTGGCGGTCTCACCGGCCGACCTGTTCTTCCTGATCGCCCTGGGCGCCGTGACGGCCGGGTTCGTCGCGCCGATCGGCCCGCCGCGCAGCGCCCGCCCCTGGCTGCGCTACCTCGCCGACACCTACGTCTGCGCCTGCGCCCTGTTCATCGTCGGCTGGGTCGCGATCTTCGATCGGCTGTACCGCATGTCGGGAGAGGGCTGGGTGCAGTTCGTCATCGAGCTGCGCTACCCGCTGCTCGACGCCCTGCTGGTCTGCGGGCTCCTGCCGATGGCGGTCGGGGCCCTGCGCGGGCGCCGCCGGTCCGCGATGGTCGCCTACTGCGCGCTCGTCGTCCTCACGGCGGCGGACGTCATGTACTTCATGGACCGGCTGAACGGCGGCGACGCGTACGGCTCCGCGGCCGACCTCGCACGCCTGGCCGGGCTGCTGCTCCTCGGCGTCGCCCCATGGACGCTGCGCGGCCGCGCGAGCGACGCGACCCGGCGCCGCTTCGTGGGGCCCGGCCTCGCGCCGGCCGCCACGGCCGCCGCCGCGGCGATCTTCGTGGCGGGGCACACGCTCACCGGCGCACAGGGCCTGCGGCCGATCGTCCCGATCATCGCCGGGTCGGCCGTCCTCGTCGTTCTCGCCCGGCTCGGCGAGCTGGTCCACGACAACGACCGGCTGCGACGCGCCGTGAAGGTCAGCGAGAAGCACTTCCGGGCGCTCACCGAGAGCATCAACGACGTCGTGGTGATCTGCGGGCTCGACGGCGTCATCGAGTACGTCAGCGAGGGCGCGCAGCCCTCGTACCACTACACGGCCGAGGGCCTGCTCGGCCGCTCGGTGCGCGACGTCGTCCACCCGGAGGACCTGCCGAGGGTGCTGGTCGCGGCCCGCCGGCTGCTCCGCAAGCCCGGGAATGACGTCGTCCGCATCGCCTGCCGGGTCCGCGCCGCCGACGGCACCTGGCTGCCGACGGAGTCCACGATCTGCCGGTACAGCTCGTCCGGCGGCGGGTCCGCGGACCGGCTCCTCGTGACCGTACGGGACTTCAGCGAGCAGGCCGCGCTCCAGCGTCAGGTCACCCACCTGACCTTCCACGACGGGCTGACCGGCCTGCCGAACCGCGCCTACTTCGAAGAACGCGCCCGCGAGGTCGTCGAGTGCGCCCAGAGCACCGTCGCGGTGATCTTCGTGGACCTCGACGGCTTCACCGCCGTGAACGACTCCATCGGCCACGCGGGCGGCGACCAGGTGCTGGCCCAGGCCGCCCGCCGCCTGCGCGCGGGTGTCCTGGCCGACGACACCGTCGCACGCTGGGGGAGCGACGAGTTCGCCGTGCTGGTGCAGAGCGCCACCGAGGTGCAGACGGTCGTCGATCTCGGCGAGCGCCTCGTCCGCGTGCTCGCGGGCGAGCCGTACCGCGTCGGCGACCGCAGCATCGTGCTCACCGCCAGCGTCGGCATCGCCTTCACCGAGACGGGCGTCAGCGGTGCCGAGCTCATCCGCAACGCCGACGTCGCGCTGTCCCGGGCCAAGGACCTCGGCGGTGGCCGGGTCGAGGTGTTCGCCGCCAAGATGCACGCCGACGTCGTACGCCGGCTCGAGCTCGGCGGCGAACTGCAGCGCGCGCTCACGGAGCAGCAGTTCAGCGTGGAGTTCCAGCCGGTCGTCGAACTCGCCACCTCCCGCGTCACCGGCGTCGAGGCACTCGTACGGTGGTGGCGGGACGGCGTCTTCGTGCCGCCGGAGGAGTTCATCGGCACCGCGGAGGAGTCGGGCCTGATGATCCCGCTCGGCAACTGGGTGCTGCGCGAGGCCTGCTGCGAAGTGGCGCGCTGGCGCGCCTCCGACTGGGACATCGGGTTGTCGATCAACCTGCGGCCCCGGGAGATCGCCGCGCCCCGGTTCGTCGAGTCGGTGGCGACGGCGCTGGAGAACAGCGGCCTGCCGCCGGAGGTGCTCACCCTGGAGGTCGAGGAGGAAGTCCTCGTCGACGGCGGCGACGAGCTGATCTCCCGCCTGTCCGCGCTGCGCGACCTCGGCGTCCGGCTGGCCATCGACGACTTCGGCACCGGCTACGCCTCCCTGGCCTACCTGCGGCAGCTGCCGGTCGACGTCATAAAGATCGACCCCTCGTTCGTCGCCGGACTCGGCCGTGACGAGACGCTGACCCTCCTGACCCGCACGATCGTCCGGGTCGGCCGCGACCTCGGGCTGACCGTCGTCGCCGAGGGCATCGAGCGCCCCGAGCAGCTCGAGCTCCTCAAGGAGATGGGCTGCCCCCGCGGGCAGGGCTTCCTCGTCGCCCGCCCGATGGCGCCGCGCGGGATCGAGGCGCTCGTCCGCACCAACCCGCGCGGCGAGGCGTCCATCCCGCTCCACGGCTCGGCCCTGTCCGCCGGCTGACCGGCCCCCCGTACGGACCGGGCGGTGAGGTGTCCGTCCCGCTCTACGGCTCGCCGCTCTCCGGGGGCCGACCCCGCGCGGTGCGGTGTCCGCTCCGCTCCACGGCTCGGCTCTGTCCGCGCGCCGACCGGCCCGCGCGGTGCGGCGTCCATCCCGCTCCATGACTCGGCCCTGTCCGCCGGCCGACCGGCCCGCCCGGTGCGGGTCGAGGTAGGAATTCTTCACTTTGATCACGGTTCTCGTAGGTTCTTGTCTGCGCTCGACCCCTCTGAGATCGTTACGGCGATTCCCCCCCCCGTAGCGCGGAGGCTGCCGATGAGCCTGCGAGGTCGTACCCTCGTCGCGGCGACCCTGGTGCTGGCCGGTATCGGAACCGGTCAGGCCCACGCCCAGCAACACGCCGGTCCTGTCCCTCTCACCCGCCAGCAGGCCTACGCCCAGGCGGCGAAGGCCTACCACGTCCCCGAGAACCTCCTGCTCGCCGTCTCGTACCTGGAGTCCCGCTGGGACGCCAACAAGGGGCTGCCGAGCACCGGCGGCGGCTTCGGGCCCATGCACCTCGTCGACGGCACGCTGGTTCCCGCCGGCGAGCACTTCGCCGACGGCGACGAGGATCCCCGTGGCGATACCTCACGCCGGGCTCTGCACCCCAAGGCACCGGCGAACGCCGCACGGACCGCCGCGCCGAGCACGCAGACGCTGCAGGAGGCGGCCCGGATCACCGGGGACGCACCGGGCACGCTGCGCACCGACCCGGCGGCCAACATCCGGGGCGGTGCCGCACTGCTGGCCCGCTACCAGCAGGACCTGCGTAAGCCGCTCAGCGCCGACCCGGCCACCTGGTACGCCGCGACGGTCCGCTACGGCGGCACCGATTGGTTCGCCGGCCAGGTGTACGACCTGATCCGCACCGGCGCGTCCCGGACCACCGACGACGGTCAGCGGGTCACCCTCTCCGCCGACCCGGCCGTACGGACGGCCGCGCGGGCCGCGAACGACCCCGAGACCGAGTGCCCGCGGGACCTCGGCTGCGAGTGGCTCCCCGCGCCGTACCAGCTGCTCGACCCGAAGGACCAGACGAACTACGGCAACCACGACCTGGGCGACCGGCCGACGAGCCAGAAGATCGACTTCATCGTCATCCACGACACCGAGGGCTACTACCCGAACGACGTGAAGATGGTCCAGGACCCGACGTACCTGGGCTGGAACTACACCGTCCGCTCCGCCGACGGGCACGTCGCCCAGCACCTGAAGGCCAAGGACGTCGGCTGGCAGGCGGGCAACTGGTACATCAACTCCAAGTCCATCGGCATCGAGCACGAGGGCTTCCTCGCCCAGGGCGGCACCTGGTACACCGAGGCGATGTACCGCAGCTCGTCCGAGCTGGTGCGCTACGTCGCGCACAGGTTCCACGTCCCGCTCGACCGGGCGCACATCCTCGGCCACGACAACGTCCCGGGGACCATCCCGTCCACCGTCTCGGGCATGCACGAGGACCCGGGCCCGTACTGGGACTGGGCGCACTACTTCGACCTGCTGCACCGGCCGCTGCACGCCAGTGCGGGCCGCCACTCCGGCGAGGTCATGATCCTTCCCGACTACGACAAGAACGTGGTGCCGTACACCGGCTGCGACGCCAAGAACCCATCGGCGGCGTGCCCGCCGCACGGCGGTGGCTCGATCATGCTGCGCACCGAGCCCCGTGACGACGCGCCGCTGGTCAAGGACATCGGCAAGCACCCGACGACCGGCGGCACCGCGACGATGAGCGTGTACGACCACAGCGCCCGTGCCGCCACCGGCCAGACGTACGCCGTGGCCGACCGGCAGGGCGACTGGACGGCGATCTGGTACCTCGGCCAGAAGGCCTGGTTCCACAACCCCAGGACGCAGCCCACGGCCGTCGGAGCCCGCGGCCTGGTGGCCGTCGCCAAGCCCGGCGCGACGTCGGTCCCGGTGTACGGCCGCGCCTACCCGGAGGCGGAGGCCTACCCGGCCGGGGTGCCGGTGCAGACCCTCGTGCCGATGCAGTACACCTTCGCCGCGGGCCAGGCGTATGCCGTCGCCGGCTCCGAGCAGGGGGAGTACTACTACAGCAAGCTGTTCGACCGAACCGGCGCAACGGTGGTGAAGGGCAAGCTGAAGTACTACGAGATCCAGTTCGGCCACCGCATCTACTTCGTCAAGGCCGACGACGTGGACCTCAAACCGGCCTGGTGATCGAGAGCACTCTGCCGTCGCCGTTGATGTCGCGAACCCGGCGATCCGGGCGGTATGACGTCCACGGCGACGGCAGAGTGACAACGACGGCGGCAAGGCGGTTCAGCCGGTCGGCGGCCCGGTGGTGGCCGTGCAGAGGCAGCAGGCTTCGGTGAAGACGCTTACGGCCTCGCGGTCGTCGCCGGTACGCCAGACGACCGCGAGCTCGCTGGGGGACAGCCCGCCGACCGGCCGGTAGACGAGGTCGTCCCGCCGGTAGATCTCGGCGTTGCCCGCGGCGAGGAGCACGACGCCGAGGCCCGAGGCGACCGCTTCGAAGGTCTCGTCGGCGGTCTCCGCGACCGCGGCGATCCGGGCGGGCGCCTCGCGGTGATCCTCCCCGAGCCAGAAGTCGCGGAGGGCCCCGGCCTCCGGAGGCAGGGCGATGAACGGTTCGCCGGCGAGTTCGGCGAACGGCACGACCTCCAGCGCGGCCAGGCGATGACCGGTGGGCAGCGCGACCCACCGGTCCTCTCGCGTGATCACCTTCCAGGAGAAGCCGCCGCCGGGGACCGGCAGCCACGCGACCGCGACGTCGACGTCGCCGCTCGCCAGCCCGGCCGTCGGATCGGCCCAGGAGACCTGGCGGAACCGCAGGCGCAGGCCCGGCAGCAGCCGCCCCATCGCAGCCGTCACGGCCGGGATCAGCCCGCGCCCGATGCTCGTCTGGAAGCCGACCGTCAGGACGGCGTCCTCCGCGGAGGCGGCGACGGCCACCGCGTACCGGGCCTGTTCCCACTCCTCGATGAGCCGCCGGGCGTGGGGGAGCAGGGCGCTGCCGGCGGGCGTCAGCGCGACCGTCCGCCGGTCCCGGACGAAGAGCGGAGTCCGGAGTTCCAGTTCGAGCCGGCGGATCTGCTTGCTCAACGCGGGCTGGGAGATGAACAGCCGGTCGGTCGCGGCCCGGGTGAAGCTGAGCTCCTCCGCGACGGCCACGAAATACCGCAGGTCCCGCAGGTGGACGTCCATAGCCAAAGGTTATGACAACAGGTCTTGGACGGACCCGGGCCCGCTGCCCGACGCTTCCGTACGGAGGCGTGGCGCCGATGTCACGCCGTCGACGGGAGGAGACAGCACGTGGAGCTCGGGGTCACAGGACTGAACGCCAAGGCGACGCTCGGCCCGGCGGAGACCGTACGGCTGGCGAGGCGTGCCGAGGAACTCGGGTATCGCTCGTGGTGGGCGGGGGAGCACGTCGTGCTGCCGAGCCCCCGGACGCCGGACTCGCCGATGGAGCCGACGGACCCGATCCTCGACCCGCTGGTGCACCTGTCCTATGTCGCCGCCGTCACCGAGCGCCTGGAACTCGGCACGGGCATCGTGATCCTGCCGCAGCGCAACCCGCTCGTGCTCGCCAAGCAGGCCGCCAGCCTGGACGTACTCAGCGGCGGCCGGCTGCACCTCGGCGTCGGGGCCGGTTATCTCGAACCGGAGATGACCGCGGTCGGCGTGCCGTTCGCCGAGCGCGGCGCCCGGACCGACGAATACCTGGACGCGATGCGGGCGCTGTGGACCCAGGAGGCGCCGTCCTACCAGGGACGCTACGTCGCCTTCGACCGCGTCGACGCTCATCCGCGGCCGGTGCGAGCCGGTGGGCCGCGGATCGTGATCGGCGGTCACAGCCCGGCGGCCTTCCGGCGGGCGGTCTCCCGTGGAGACGCCTGGTTCGGCAACGGTGACGGGCCCGACGACCTGGTCCGCCACCTGGCGGGGCTGGAGAAGGCGGCGGCCGAGGCGGAGCGCCCGGCCCGGTTGGGACGCCTGGAGATCGACTTCCTGCAACTTTCCCCGGTGGACGCCTCGGACGCCCATCGCTACGCGGAACTCGGCGTCGACCGGCTCATCGTCTACCCGCTGCCGCTGGAGGACCCCGCCGACGTCGAGAGGTTCCTCGAGCGGCACGCCGGCCTGCCCCGCTGACCCTGAGGAGTGACATGCGCGCACTGATCCACGACCCCGGCGTACCGGCAGGGCTGCGCCTCGGCGTCGTTCCCGAACCCGTCCCGCGCGATGACCAGGCCCTGATCCAGGTCCACGCCGCCTCGCTCAACTTCGTGGACGTCGCGTTCATGGCCGAGCGGGCGCGTCCGGGCGCCGTACTCGGGATGGACGCCGCCGGAACGGTCGTCAGGGCCGCGGCCGACGGATCCGGCCCACCGCCCGGCACACGCGTCGTCGGCTTCGGATGGGCGGCGGGTGCCTGGGCCGAGTACCGCGCCGCCGACATCGCCGAGCTGGCGGTCGTTCCCGATTCCGTCGATCTCGGGGCGGCGAGCGCACTTCCGGCGGCGGGCGTCACCGCCCTGCGGGCGCTGCGGAGGCTCGGTCCGGTCATCGGCCGACGCGTGCTCGTCACGGGGGCTTCCGGCGGCGTCGGACGCTTCGCCGTGCAGCTCGCCGCCCGCGCGGGCGCGTACGTCGTCGCCGCCGTGGGGAGCCCGGCCCGGGCCGAAGGGCTCCGTGAGCTCGGGGCCGACGAGGTCGTCGTCGGCGGCCTGGGGGACGTCACCGCGCCCGTCTTCGGCGTGCTCGACAACGTGGGCGGTCCGCTGCTGGCCGAGGCGTTCGGGCTGCTGGAGGACGGAGGCTGCGCGCAGAGCATCGGCATGGCCTCGCGCGCGCCGACGACCATCGACTTCGAGAAAGCACGGCTGGCCGGAGGGCGGGGGCGCATCGAGCCCTTCGTCGTCGGGCGGGCGGGGCACGGCCCGGCGTTCGGCCCGGACCTCTCCTACCTGGTCGAACTCCTCGCACGGAAGGCACTGGACCCGCAGATCGGCTGGCGCGGCCCCTGGGAGCGCGCCGCGGAGGCCGCCGAGGCACTCCTCTCCCGCCGGGTACGCGGCAAGGCCGTACTCGATATCGGATAGTGGCCCGGACCGGTCAGATCAAACTGTTCAGTTCAAACTGGACAGTTTGGACTGAAGAATCTAGTGTGGCGGCCATGGAGGAAGCCAAGGAGATCGTTTCCGCGTCGGCCGTCCGTGCGGCGCACGAGGTCCGGGTGGTGGTCGGCCGCCTGCGCCGGCGCTTCCGGGAGACATACGACACCGAGGGGCTCACCCCCTCGCAGACGTCCGTGCTCAGCAGGCTGGACAAGGAGGGGCCGGCGTCCGCGAGTGCTCTCGCCGCCGCCGAGCGGGTCCGGCCTCAGTCGATGGCCGCCACCCTCGCGGTAGTGGAGGAGCGGGGCCTGATCCAGCGCCGGCCCGACCCCGGCGACGGCCGCCGGCAGCTGGTCTCGGTGAGCGAGGCGGGCCGCGCGTTCCTGGAGGACAAGCGGCGGGCCGGCGAGGAATGGCTGGCCCGGGCCCTCCAGGAGCACTACACCGAAGAGGAGCGCCGGACCGTCCTCGAAGCGCTGGCCCTGCTGGACCGGCTCACGCGCTCATGACCGTGAAGGCCATCCTCTCGCGACGTACTGGGAGCGCCCCGCGAGACGCCTTCGACCGCAGGCTGCTCGCCCCGATGATCCTGGGCGCGATCCTGAACCCGATCAACTCGACGCTCGTCTCGG
Organism: Actinoallomurus sp. NPDC050550; assembly: GCF_040655075.1. Taxonomy (NCBI): domain Bacteria; kingdom Bacillati; phylum Actinomycetota; class Actinomycetes; order Streptosporangiales; family Thermomonosporaceae; genus Actinoallomurus; species Actinoallomurus sp. NPDC050550. Next base: position 183,470 of record NZ_JBFAJC010000015.1, read on the forward strand.
TGTCCCTGGTGCCGATCGGCGCCGCGTTCGGGGTGCCGCCGTCCCGGACGGCCTGGCTGGTCTCCGGGCTGTACCTCGCTACCTCGATCGGGCAGCCCGTGGTCGGGCGGCTGATCGACCTGTACGGGCCGCGCCGCCTCTTCCTCGCCGGAACCCTCCTCGTCGGGATCGCCGGTCTGGTCGGGCTCCTCGCCCCGAACCTGGGCGTGCTGGTCGTCGCGCGGGTGCTGCTCGGATTCGGCACGTGCGCCGGCTACCCGGCCGCGATGTACCTCATCCGCAGTGAGAACGAGCGCACCGGCAGGGACAGTCCGGCCGGGGTGCTCACCGCGATCGCGATCAGCACGCAGACCGTCGCCGTCATCGGCCCCACCCTGGGCGGGCTGCTGATCGCGGTGGGCGGCTGGCGCGCCACCCTCGCGGTCAACATCCCGCTGGCGGCCGCCGGCCTGATCGTGGGCCGGCTCCGGCTGCCGAGGACACCGCTTCCCGAACGCGCCGCGTCCGACCGGCCGACAACCCGGCTGGACCTGCCGGGCATGGCCCTGTTCGCCGCGATGCTCGTCGCGCTGCTGCTGTTCCTGATGAGCCCGGCGGCCGCTCACTGGTACCTCCCGGTGCTCGCCGTCGCGGCCGGAGCCGGCTTCGCGCTCCGCGAGTCGCGCGCGGCGGAGCCGTTCATCGACCTGGGCGTGTTCGGCGGCAACCTGCCCCTGCTCCTCACCTACGCCCGCGCGCTCCTCACCTACGTCGTGTCGTACTCCTTCCTGTACGGCTACACGCAGTGGCTGGAGGACGGGCGGGGGCTGTCCGCCTCCCAGGCCGGGTTGGCGCAGTTGCCGCTGTTCCTGACCGGGATCCTCGTCGCCGCCGCGACCGGCCGCCGCGCGGAGATCCGCGGCAAGCTCATCGTCGGCGCCGTCGGCCAGATCGCCGCCTGCGCCATGCTCCTGCTGCTCCACCCGGGCAGCGCGGTGTGGCTGCTGGTCGCCGTCGCCCTCGTCTGCGGCATCCCCCAGGGCTTGAACGGCCTCGCACTCCAGAACGCCGTGTACTACCAGGCCGACCCGGCGCGGATCGGTTCGTCCGCCGGCCTGCTGCGCACCTTCTCCTACCTCGGCGCGATGATCTCCTCTGCGGCCGGCGGCGCCTTCTTCACCCACCGGGCCGACACGGGCGGCCTGCACCGTCTCGCCTGGTTCCTGCTCGCCGTCGCAGGTGTGTTCCTGGCGATCACCGTCGCCGACCGCTCACTGCGCCGCGTCCGCACGCCGGACCGGGACGACGCCCCGGCCGCGAACTAGCACCAGAGAAATGGAGCCGACAATGAAGAACACCGCCCTGCTCGTGATGGACGTCCAGGAGGGCATCGTCCCCCGCGTACCGGACGCGGACTACCTGCCGCGGCTGGCCCGAGCGGTCGGCGGCGCCCGTGACGCCGGTGTTCCCGTCATCCACGTCGTCATCGGCTTCCGCCCCGGCCATCCGGAGATCAGCGACCGCAACAAGGCCTTCTCGGCCCTGCCGCCGGACGTGTTCACCACCGGCGGCCCGGGTACGGCCGTCCACCCCGACGTCGAGCCCCGCGCCGGCGAGGTCGTCGTCACGAAGAAACGGGTCAGCGCGTTCGCGGGCAGCGACCTGGAACTGGTGCTGCGGTCCGGCGGGATCGACCATCTCGTGCTGACCGGCATCGCGACCAGCGGCGTCGTCCTGTCCACCCTGCGCCAGGCCGCCGACCTGGACTACCGCCTCACCGTCCTGGCCGACGGCTGCGCCGACGCGGACCCGGAGGTCCACCGGGTCCTCACCGAGAAGGTGTTCCCCCGGCAGGCGGACGTCCTCACGATCGACGAGTGGGTGAGGTCCCTCGCCTGACGTTCGTCACGTCGACCGCACCCGCCGCAGCGGGTGCGGTCGACGGTGCGCGTATCGGTCCATTCGTCTCGGATGGTGAGACATGCCGTCCAAGGATTTGACGCGAGCCGCGAAACCCAGCATGGTTGACACCATGAACCGCAACCTGATTCTCGTACTTGGTCGGCGCGCAAGCTGACCGAGTAGATCGCTTGCGCGCTCCCCTCGACCGCCGTCCGGCGCGAGGGGTTTTTTGTTGGCCATAACCCCGGCCCCGCGCACCGCGTACCAGGCGGCACCGCCCGCCCCGGCACGCCAAGGGGCAGAGCCCAGCGCTCAAGAGCACAAGGATGAAGCAGATGACCGAACGGATGACCGGATCCCAGGCGCTCATCAGAGCCCTGGAGGAGGTCGGCGTCGACACCGTGTTCGGGATCCCGGGCGGGGCCATCCTCCCGGCCTACGACCCCCTCTTCGACTCGCAGAAGATCCGCCACATCCTTGTCCGGCACGAGCAGGGCGCGGGTCACGCCGCCCAGGGGTACGCGCAGGCGACGGGCAAGGTGGGCGTGTGCATGGCGACCAGCGGTCCCGGCGCGACCAACCTCGTCACGCCGATCGCGGACGCCTACATGGACTCGGTGCCGATCGTCGCGATCACCGGTCAGGTCGCGAGCGGTGCGATCGGCACGGACGCCTTTCAGGAGGCGGACATCTCCGGCATCACGATGCCGATCACCAAGCACAACTTCCTCATCACCGACCCCGCCGACATCGGCCGTACGATCGCCGAGGCGTTCCACATCGCCTCGACCGGCCGCCCGGGTCCGGTCCTCGTCGACATCTCCAAGGACGCGCTGCAGAACCCGGTCGACTTCGTCTGGCCGCAGCCGATGCAGCTGCCCGGCTACCGTCCGGTGACACGCCCGCACGCCAAGCAGGTGCGTGAGGCCGCCCGCCTTCTCACCGGGGCCAAGCGGCCGGTGCTGTACGTCGGCGGGGGCGTGCTCAAGGCGCGGGCCGCCGCCGAGCTGCGCACGCTCGCCGAGCTGACCGGCGCGCCCGTGGTGACCACGCTGATGGCCAAGGGCGCGCTGCCGGACAGCCACCCGCTGCACATGGGCATGCCCGGCATGCACGGCAGCGTCGGCGCCGTAGGCGCGCTGCAGCGCTCCGACCTGCTGGTCGCGCTGGGCGCGCGGTTCGACGACCGGGTCACGGGCCGCCTCGACAGCTTCGCCGCCGGCGCCAAGATCGTGCACGCCGACATCGACCCGGCCGAGATCTCCAAGAACCGCCACGCCGACGTGCCGATCGTCGGCGACTGCCGCGACGTCCTCACCGACCTGATCAACGCGGTGCGCGCCGAGCACGCCGCCGGGCGCAAGGGCGACTACGAGGCCTGGTGGCGCCAGCTGAACTCCTGGCGCGAGACCTACCCGCTGGGCTACGACCAGCCGGAGGACGGGAGCCTCTCCCCGCAGTACGCGATCGAGCGCATCGGTAAGATCGTCGGCCCGGACGCGCTGTACGTCGCCGGGGTGGGCCAGCACCAGATGTGGACCGCCCAGTTCATCGGCTACGAGAACCCGGGGTCGTTCATCAACTCCGGCGGCCTCGGCACGATGGGCTTCGCCGTGCCCGCCGCGATGGGCGCGAAGCAGGGGCGGCCCGACACGGCCGTCTGGGCCATCGACGGCGACGGCTGCTTCCAGATGACCAACCAGGAGCTGGCGACCTGCGCCATCGAGGGCATCCCGATCAAGGTGGCCGTCATCAACAACGGCAACCTCGGCATGGTCCGGCAGTGGCAGACCCTGTTCTACGAAGGGCGCTACTCCAACACCGACCTGCAGTCCCGCCGCATCCCCGACTTCGTCAAGCTGGCGGAGGCGTACGGTTGCGTGGGGCTGCGCTGCGACAACGCGGCCGACGTGGACGCCACGATCGCCAAGGCCATGGAGATCAACGACGTCCCGGTCGTCATCGACTTCGTCGTGCACCAGGACGCGATGGTCTGGCCGATGGTGGCGGCCGGCACCGGCAACGACGAGATCAAGATCGCCCGGGACATGGCGCCCGACTGGGAGAACACGGACTGACATGAGCAGGCACACGCTTTCCGTCCTGGTGGAGAACAAACCGGGCATCCTCGCCCGGGTCGCCTCGCTGTTCTCCCGGCGCGGATTCAACATCGACTCCCTCGCCGTCGGGACGACGGAGCATCCGGACATCTCCCGGATGACGATCGTCGTCAACGTCGAGGAGCTCCCGCTGGAGCAGGTCACCAAGCAGCTGAACAAGCTGGTCAACGTCATCAAGATCGTCGAACTGGACCCGTCGGCGTCGGTGCAGCGCGAGCTGGTGCTGATCAAGGTCCGGGCCGACGCGGAGACCCGCTCCCAGGTCCTGGAGACCGTCCAGCTCTTCCGCGCGAAGGTCGTCGACGTGGCCACGGACGCGGTCACGATCGAGGCCACCGGAAGCAGGGACAAGCTGGAGGCCCTGATCAGGGTCCTGGAGCCGTTCGGTATCAAGGAACTGGTGCAGTCGGGCATGGTGGCCATCGGCCGTGGCGCCCGCTCCATCACCGACCGCTCGTTGCGCGCCATCGAGCGCAGCGCGTGAATTTCAGAGAGGCAAAAGTAAGTGGCTGAGATCTACTACGACAACGACGCCGACCTGAGCGTCATCCAGGGCCGTCACGTGGCGGTGCTCGGATACGGCAGCCAGGGGCACGCACACGCGCTCTCGCTTCGCGACTCCGGTGTCGACGTGCGCGTCGGCCTGCCGAAGGACTCCAAGAGCCGCGAGAAGGCCGAGAACGACGGCCTGCGCGTCGTCACCCCGGAGGAGGCCTGTGAGGAGGCCGACCTCACGATGGTGCTGATCCCGGACCACCTGCAGCGGGAGGTCTACAAGACGGCGGTCGCCCCGTCCCTGGTCGAGGGCGACGCGCTGTTCTTCGGTCACGGCCTCAACATCCGCTACGGCCTCATCGAGCCGCCGGAGGGCGTCGACGTGTGCATGGTCGCCCCCAAGGGCCCGGGCCACCTCGTCCGCCGCCAGTACACCGAGGGCCGCGGCGTGCCGGTGCTCGTCGCCGTCGAGCGCGACGCCACCGGCAACGCCTGGCCGCTCACCCTCTCGTACGCCAAGGCGATCGGCGGCACGCGCCCGGGCGCGCTGAAGACCACCTTCACGGAGGAGACCGAGACCGACCTGTTCGGCGAGCAGGCCGTGCTCTGCGGCGGCGTCTCCGAGCTCATCAAGGCGGGCTTCCAGACCCTCGTCGAGGCCGGCTACCAGCCCGAGGCCGCCTACTTCGAGTGCCTGCACGAGATGAAGCTCATCGTCGACCTCATGTACGAGGGCGGCCTGTCGAAGATGCGCTGGTCGGTCTCTGACACCGCGGAGTTCGGCGACTACACCCGCGGCCCGCGCATCATCACCGACCAGACCCGCGAGGAGATGCGCAAGATCCTCAAGGAGGTCCAGGACGGCACCTTCACCAAGGAGCTCGTCGAGGAGTTCGACGCCGGCCGGCCGAACTTCCTCAAGCGCCGCGAGGAGGAGCAGAACTCCCCGATCGAGCAGACCGGCGCCAAGCTCCGCCCGATGATGTCCTGGCTCCAGGACTGACCCAGCGGTTCGACGGCTCGCCCCGGCACGTGCGTTCGCACGCGGCCGGGGCGTCGCCTTTTCCGGGGCGTGAAATTCGGCAACCGCGCGGGCCTTGTCCACGGTGCTTAACACTCCGTAAAACAATGCTTCGAATCCATCTTTGGGCCGCGCCTCAATCAGATTTCGGCACCGACCGGCTGCGGGAGGGAGGATACTGTACGCGGCGAAATGGGCGGTTTCGACTCCATTGGTAAGTGATGGCGTGGAGTCGTGCCGTGAGGCGCGAGAGCGGGAAGGGCTCATGCGTAAGACAGGCTTAGGGACGCCACGGACGGACCTGCGGGCACACCGCGACCCGGCCGACATCGACCCCACACAATTCGTACAACTCCTTGCGACCGACTTCAGCGGGATCTACCAGGTCTACCTGGCCGCCTCGGAAGAACGTCTGAAGATGCTCAGGCTGGCCATGAGCCTCCTGGCCGCGCCGTTCGGCGCGGTGGTCGCCCTGGCGAGCGCCAAGGTGCTCGACCCGGCGGCGCTGACCTCCTGGCATCGCATCCCCCCGTACGTCTTCGCCCTGACGGGGATCTTCGGGGCGATGGGCGTCCTGCCGTACCTCCGCCTCATCGAGGCGACCTCCCGGCACCTGCGGACGGCCCGGGCGATGAACAACTTCCGGCTGCTGTACGTCGAGGAACTGCGCGACCACTTCCGCGAGGTGGGCTGGGCGCCCAACCTCCCGATCGACCCGGCCTATCCGGAGTCCTTCGCCCCGACGTCCGGCCCCGGCGTCACCGCGATCGGGCTCGCGATCGTCGACGCGGCCTACATCTCGATCGGGCTGCTCGGCCTCTCGGGCGCCCGGCCGACGCCGATCGTGGTGACGGTCTGGATCGCGGTCACCGCCACGCTCCTCTTCCTCGTCTACCACGTCCGCATGGGCGCGGCCCGGCGCCACAGGGAGCCGGCCAACCCGTTCGGCTTCCCCTCGGTGGAGTCGTGAGGATGGAACGCTGGCTCACGTGCGGGGAGGCGTGGATCGGCCTCATGCGGCACGTGTGGACGACGGGTGAGGCGGGCCTCGACGACCGCGGGCCGGTCATCGAGGCACCGCCGCGGCTGTTCGAGATCGTGGCCCTCGGCTGGGACGACCCGATCATCCGGGCGCACGGCGACGCGGAGGCCGTCGCCCGGTACACGGCGAAGTTCACGCGGACCGACGTCGTACCGCCGTTCAAGTACAGCTACGGCGCGCGGCTGCGCGACCTGCGCGGCGTCGACCAGCTCGGCTGGGTGACCGAACTGCTGCTGACGCGTCCGTGGACCAAGAGCGGCTGGATCTCACTGACGGTCCCGGGCGAGCGCCAGGACGCCGTGCCCTGCCTGGCGGCCCTGGCGTTCCGGATCCGGGACCGCCGGCTCTCGATGACGGCGACGTTCCGGTCCCAGAACGCCTTCACGAGCTATCTCAACTATCTCCCGTTGCGCGCGGTGCAACTGGAGGTGGCCGGCGCGGTGGGCCTTCCGGCGGGGACGATGCGCGTCTTCGTCGACGTGCCGCACGTGTACATCGCCGACACCGGCGCGGTCACCAGCGTCCTGGCCCGGACCACGACGCTGACGCGCAGCGCGGCCTGACCCCAGGAGGCGTCCGGTGGATCCTGCTCGCGACGAACAAGATCCACCGGACCTCTCCAAGCACCGTCGTTCAGCGGCAGTCGTTTGGCGGGGGAGCGCCGTGGAAGCGTGCCGTGATCCAGGCGTTCAGGTCCGGCGCGGCCGACGGCACGACGTTGTGGTAGGCGCGTGGGTAGACCCGGTAGGCGACGACGTCTCCGCGACCGCACATCCGGTGCACGGCGGCCTTCGTGAGCTTCGCCGGAATGATCGGGTCGCGTCCGCCCTGCAGGATGAGGAGCGGAACGCCCCGGGGGAGCGCGTCGACGCTGTCGCGGACCAGACCGGTGGACCACGGGGGCGTCGTGCGCGGGTCCTTCGTGAACACGGCCCGCGCGGGCAGCCCCGCGTACGCCTCGATCACGTCGTCGTCACAGCCCGTCTCGAGGACCTTCAGGCCCGCCCGGCCGACCGGCGTCATGATCGAGTCCAGCCGCGCGGCCGGGTCGGCCGCGCTGTGACCGGCGGCCACCTCGACGAGCCGTCCGGTGCCGTAGTCGAGGTCGGTGACGTGGCGCGCCAGCGCCGTCAGGTCGATCGGGGGTGCCGCCGCCGCGACGCCGAGCAGACGCAGGTCGGGCGCGTACGACGCCGCGAACTCGCCGGTGAACAGCACGGCGTGCCCGCCCTGTGAGTGGCCGAACGCCACGAAGGACCGGCCGAGGCCGTCCCCGGGCAGGCGGGCGGCGGCACGGACGGCGTCCAGCACGGATCGCGCCTCGCTCGGCCCGACGAGGTATGGGTGGGGGCCTGGGGTGCCCAGGCCCTCGTAGTCGGTCGAGACGATGGCGTACCCGGCGGCCAGGAGCGCCGAGCCGTCCTCGATCCCCCCGAGCGGGTACGGGTCGGTCGACGGGGCACAGGAGTCGCCCAGTCCCGTCGTCCCGTGCGCCCAGGCGACGACCGGCCATCCTCCGGCCGGCGGTCGGCCGGCGGGCACGAACACCGAGCCGGAGACCGCGATGTCCTGGCCCTCCATGCCGCGCGAGTGGTACAGGATCCGCCGGCCACGGGCCCCGGTCGGCGCGGCGACCGGTTCGCTGCGGATCAGGGTGCCGGGCGCTCGCCTCGGCAGGGGGACCGGCGGACGGTAGAACGCCCACGTGGGGCGTGGATGCGGACTGGCCTCGCCCGCGTCGGGGTCGGTGCCGGCGGTCCCCGAGCACGCGGTGAGCAGGACCGCCGCGGCGGCGATGGCAGGAATCGCGCGTCTCATGGCCAATGACGCTAGGAAGCGCGGGCCGCGCCGTCTTCCTGCGCGCGGCCGATCCCGGCCTCGCCCGTTCGACGACGGCGCCGGGGGCCGGAGCGTGCGGCCGCGCCCCCGGTGTCGTCGAATGGACGAGGCGCGGTTGGACCCTCGGGAGGAGGACGCCAGGGACGCGGCTCTCTACGGTCGGCCCATGTGCGTGATCCGATGTGCGGGGCTGACCAAGCGGTACGGCGCCACGGTGGCGGTCGACCGGCTCGATCTCACGGTCGACGCCGGTCAGGTCTTCGGCTTCCTCGGCCCGAACGGCTCGGGCAAGACGACGACGATGCGCATGCTGCTCGGGCTCGTCACACCGACGGCGGGCCGCGCCTGGGTGAACGAGCGGCGGCTCCCCGACCCGGACGGACTAGCCCGGGTCGGCGCGATGATCGAGGAGCCGGCGTTCTATCCGTGGCTGACCGGCCGCCGCAACCTGGAGGTGGTGGCCCTGCACGGGCCGCCTCCGCCCCGCCCCGGCGCGGTCGGCGCGGCCCTGGAGCGGGTCGGCCTGTCCGCCGTCGCCGACCGGAAGGTCAAGGCGTACTCCCAGGGCATGCGGCAGCGGCTGGGGCTCGCCGCAGCGCTGCTGGCCGATCCGGTCCTGCTCGTGCTGGACGAGCCGACCAACGGAATGGACCCGGCGGGCATCCGGGAGTTCCGGGCGCTGCTGCGGTCCCTCGCGGACGACGGGATGACGGTGTTTCTGTCGAGCCACCTGCTCGCGGAGGTCGAACAGGTCTGCGACCGCGTCGCGGTGATGAACCACGGGCGCCTGGTCGAGCAGGGGCCGGTCGCCGGGTTGTCCACCGTACGGCGGCGGCTGCGGGTCGTGCTCGACGAGACCGACCTGGACCGCGCCCGGGAGGCTTTGGCGGGTCGGACGCTGCGGACCGACGGGCCCGAGACGCTGCTGGTCGAGGGCGCCGACGGCCGCGAGGTCAACCAGGCGCTCGGGAACGCCGGCGTGTGGGCCCGCCAGATCCTCGTCGAACGCCCCGGCCTGGAAGAGGCCTTCCTGACCCTGACCGTCGCCGAGGATGGTACCGATGCGACCGCTCCGCGCTGAACTGCGCAAGCTGAACCGGCCCCTGCTGTACGGCGTGGCGTTCGCGGCCATGCTGTTCTGCGTGCTGCTGGCCGTCGCCGGCGCGTCCAATGCCGCGAGAGACGCCCGCGACACGGGCTCCGCGCCGCCATCGTGCGCGGAGATGGGGATGCCGGAAGGACAGGCGTGCGCGGTCGCGAAGACGAGCGCGCGGGCCCGGGCCGCCCTCCGGGACGCGCGCCGGATCGAGGACGCGCGACGGACCGCCGTGCAACTCGATCCGGCGGCCGTTGGCGCGGAGGCGGCCGGGCTCATGGCGTCGTTGCCCGGAGTGCTGGCCGTGGCCCTGCTGGCCGGCGGTCACATCGGGGGCGAGTGGTCGGGCCGGACGCTGAAGACCGTGCTGGCCCGGTGCGGGCACCGCGGACGGGTGCTCGCCGCCAAGCTCGTGAGCCTGTGGCTGGCCGCCGCCGGCGTCGTCGCCGCCTGCTGGGCGGCGCTCGCGGTGGCGGGCCCCATCCTCGTCCGGGCCTACCACCTGCCTTATCCGAACGCCTCGGTGGCCGCCGAGCTGCGCCACTCGGCCGCCCAGTGCGGCCGCGCGCTGCCGGTCCTGGCGGTGTTCGCCGTCGTCGGGCTGCTCGCCGCCGTCCTCACGCGTGGCTCGGTCGGGACGATGGCTGCCACCGCCGGGATCTTCATCACGATTCTGGCCCTTGCCGGACTGTCCGGTACCGGTCGCTGGACGCCCGCGACCTGGGTGCAGGCATGGATGGGCTTCGCCGCCGGTCTCGGCTCGGTCACCCCCCTGCCGGACAATTTCTGGTCGCGGTTCATCCCCGACACCGGTGGATCGCCCGGTCCGCTCGCCGGCCTCGCCGGTCTGGCCGCGACCTTCGTGGCCGGTGCGCTCGCCGCCGCTCTGGTGTTCCGCCGCTCCGATGTGAACTGATGAGATCGTCCCGTGGGGCGCCGGCGCGTCCCACGCGGGAGGGAGCCATGCCCGGTCCGGTCGTGACGCCACGGCGGGTCGACGTCCTCGTCGCGGCGGCGTTGTTCGTCTGGGGCGCGCCGGACGTGCCCTGGTGGTGGAAGCCGGCCACGCACGTCCCCGCGACCCCGGTCGTCCTCGGGTACCTCGCCCTGGAGCTGGCAGCCTCCGTTCCCCTGCTGTGGCGGCGGCGGTTCCCGGTCCCGGTGCTCCTGATCACGGGCGGCGCGCTCGCGGTCCGCGCCGCACTGCGGCAGAACGTCATCGCGGCGTTCGCGGCGGTGCTGGTGGCGGCGTACGGCGTCGGCGCGTACGACACAGGAGCGCGAAGGTACGCGCGGTGGCTCGGCCGGATCTGCCTCGTGACCGGGGCCGTCATCGGGGTGGCGCTCAACCTGCACCGCATGGCCGGGCTGCCGTTCGCGCTCCTCGGCGCGGCGTTCCTGGTCGGCGACGCGGCCACCGCGCGGCGAGCCGAGGCCGCCGCCGCCGTCGAGGCGGCACATCTGGCCGAGCGCACCAGGATCGCCCGCGAACTGCACGATGTGCTCGCGCACCAGCTCTCGGCGATCACCGTGCAGGCCGGGGCCGCCCGGTTGAACGGATCGCCACCGCTGGAGGCGCTCGCCACGGTGGAGGGCCTGTCCCGTGAGGCGCTGAACGAGCTGAACCATCTGCTCGGCGCACTGCGGCGGGACGACGAGACCGGCACCGGCGGCGCGCCGCGCCGACCGGTGCCCTCCCTGGCCGAGATCGGCACGCTCCTGGCCGGTGCCCGCGAGGCCGGGGTCCCGGCCGACCTGAAGGTGACGGGGAACGTCCGCGAGCTGAGCCCCGGCCTGCAGCTCTCGGCGTACCGCATCGTCCAGGAGTCGCTGACCAACGTGGCCCGGCACGCGCCGGGCGCCCCGACCCTCGTGACGCTGCGCTACCTCGACGACCGGCTCGCTCTCGAGATCGTCAACGGCCCATCGGATCGGGCGCGGAAGGGCGGCCGGCCGGGCGCGGGAGGCCGGGGACTGCTCGGCATGCGCGAGCGGGCGGAGGCGGCCGGCGGGAACCTTCGCGCCTCGCCCACGGACGGCGGGTTCACGGTGACGGCCGCGCTTCCCTACCTTCCTCTGGAGGGTCGGCGATGACGCCGGGACGGCGGGTTCACGGTGGCGGAGACGCTTCTCTACGTTCCTCTGGAGGGTCGGCGATGACGCCGGGACGGCGGGTTCACGGTGGCGGAGACGCTTCTCTACGTTCCCCGGAAGGACCGACCATGACATCGGGACGGCGGATCACCGTGCTGGTGGCCGACGATCAGGCGATGGTCCGCGCGGGGCTGGTCGCGCTGGTCGGCGGCCAGCCCGATCTCACCGTGGTCGCGGAGGTGGCCAACGGCGCCGACGCGGTGGCGCGCACCCGTGAGACGGCACCGGACGTGGTCCTGATGGACATCAGGATGCCGGTCATGGACGGCATCGAGGCGACTCGCCGGATCGCCACCGGCCCGCCCGGGCGCGCGCCGCACGTCGTCATCCTGACCACTTACGATCTGGACGAGTACGTCTATGACGCCCTTCGCGCGGGCGCCTGCGGCTTCCTCCTGAAGCACGCGATGCCGGAGGAACTCCTGCTGGGGGTGCGTTCCGCCGCCAACGGCGGCGCGCTCATCTCACCGGCCGTGACCAGGCCGCTGATCGAGGCGTTCACCGACCGGACGCGCGTCCCGGCACGGCCGCCGGCCGCCCTCGCCCGGCTGAGCGCGCGCGAACGCGAGGTCTTCGATCTCGTGGTCGCCGGCCGGACCAACACGGAGATCGCCCGGGCGCTGTTCATCGCCGAGACGACCGTCAAGACCCACCTCGCCCACGTCCTGGACAAGCTGGGTCTGCGCGATCGCGTTCACGCGGTGGTGTACGCCTATGAGAACGGTCTCGTCCGGCCGGGAGCCCACGGCTGAGGAAGGGCTCAGCGGCGTACGACGGCGGCTTCCATCTCGGCGAGGAACTCCTCGCTCTCGTCGTCGGCGACGTGAGCGAACACCGGCACGTCACTGGCCGGCAGCTTCTCCATCGTGGCCTGGAGAAGATCGTTGGCGAGCTGCGGGTCGGCGCCCTCGGAGATGACGACGTGCAGCATGATGCCCTCGACGCCGCTCGGCATCCGGACGTCGGAGATCCACACCCGCTCGACCGCGGGGAAGTCCGGCAGGCGCTCGGCAACGCCGTCCTTGAGGTGCGGGACGAGCTCGTGCTCGCTGGCGCGGAACGCGACCTCGACGTCCTCGTCGACGCCCATGCCCTGGGTGACGAGGTAGCCCTGCACGTCGCTGAACGGGATCAGGGCGGCGTCATCGCTCTCCGGGTCGATCACCAGTGCCTGGACCTCGCCACTGCGGGCGATCTCCAGCAGGAGGGCGGCGTCGGCGTGCTGAAACTCTTCGCTCTCGGACTTCTCGCTGTAAGCCTCGGGGCTGGTGAACGCGGCGAGCGCGACGGTCTCGTCCTCGAGCTGTCCCACCAGGACGGAGCCGTCCGGGTTGGTCACGATGAGGACCCCGCCGTCCACGAGCGCGCGCAGGATCTCCTCAGGTTCACCGCGCTGGGTGAGCACGTCCGCCAGCGTCGGGTTTCCGTTTGCCATGCGCCCGACATTAGTGCGTGCGGGACACCTGATGGGCCGAACCCGGCCAAGGCAACGCCTATTCACCAGATCTCATTGGCGGATACACCGGGCATTACTAAAGTCGCGGAGGGCGAGGGTCACGCCTCGGGCGGATCGCGTCCCCGTACCGTGCAACCTGCGCAGGGGGTCGTGCCCGTGAGAAGGCCTGTGGTCCTGATCGCCGAAGAGCTCTCGCCCGCCGGTCTGGCGCTCCTGGAGCCCGATTTCGAGCTCCGCCGCGTCGACGGCGCCGATCGCGCCGCGCTCGTCACCGTGGTGGCCGACGCGGACGCCCTGATCGTCCGAAGCGCGACGACGGTCGACGCCGCCGTGCTGGCCGCCGCGCCCCGGCTGCGCGTCGTCGCCCGCGCCGGTGTCGGCCTCGACAACGTCGACGTCGAGGCGGCGACCCGGGCCGGCGTCATGGTCGTCAACGCGCCGACCTCGAACATCGTCACCGCGGCCGAGCACGCGATCGCGCTGCTGCTGGCGACCGCCCGGAACGTTCCGCAGGCGCACGCCGCCCTCCAGCGCGGCGAGTGGCGGCGCGCCGCGTACACGGGGGTGGAGCTGCAGGACAAGACCATGGGGATTCTCGGCCTCGGCCGCATCGGCGTCCTCGTCGCGCAGCGGCTCGCGGCCTTCGGCATGCGGGTCATCGCCTTCGACCCGTACGTCCAGGCGGCGCGTGCGGCGCAGCTCGGCGCGCGGCTCGTCCCGCTCGACGAGCTGCTGGGCGCCAGCGACTTCATCTCCGTGCACCTGCCGAAGACCCCCGAGACGATCGGCCTCATCGGTGACCGCGAGCTGAGGCTCGTCAAGCCGTCCGTGCGGATCGTCAACGCCGCCCGGGGCGGAATCGTCGATGAGAACGCCCTCGACCTGGCGCTCAAGGAGAGACGCGTCGCGGGAGCGGCCCTGGACGTGTTCGGCACCGAGCCGTGCACCGACAACCCGCTCTTCCAGCACGACAACGTCGTGGTCACCCCGCATCTCGGGGCGAGCACCCACGAGGCACAGGAGAAGGCGGGCACTCAGGTCGCGCGTTCGGTGCGGCTCGCGCTCGCGGGCGAGTTCGTGCCGGACGCGGTCAACGTCCAGGGCGGGGTCGTCGCCGAGGACGTCAAGCCCGCGCTGCCGCTCGCGGAGAAGCTCGGGCGGATCTTCACCGCGCTCGCCGGCGGCCTGCCCGTACGCCTCGAGGTGGAGGCGCGCGGCGAGATCACCCGGCACGACGTGAAGGTGCTGGAGCTGGCCGCGCTGAAGGGCGCGTTCACGGACGTGGTCGAGGAGGCGGTGACGTATGTCAACGCGCCCCTGCTGTCGCGCGCCCGGGGCGTCGAGGTGACGCTGACCACGAGCGAGGAGAGCCCCGACTGGCGCAACCTCCTGACGGTGCGCGGCACGATGGCCGACGGCGCGACCGTGTCCGTGTCCGGGACGCTGAGCGGGCCACGGCACGTCGAGCGGATCGTCGAGGTGAACGGCTACGTCATGGAGATCGCGCCGGCCGCGCACATGGGCTTCTTCACCTACACCGACCGGCCCGGGATGGTCGGCGTGGTGGGCCGGCTGCTCGGCGACGCGGGCGTCAACATCGCCGGGATGCAGGTGGGCCGGCACGAGAAGGGCGGGCGGGCCCTGATCGCGCTGACCGTCGACTCGGCGCTCACCCCCGATCTCGTCGACGCGATCACCGAGGAGATCGGCGCCGACCAGGGACGTCGCGTCGACCTCGACCATGAGACCCGGCCGGCCTGAAAAGGAAGATTCTTCGTCGAGGGAGGACCCGGAGAAAGACGAGGTCGTGGGCGCCGGCCCGGTAAAGCATCTTGGTATGTGAGATTCCTGGCCGAGAGGCGAGACAGAATGGGGATCGGCGGGTAGCGTCGAAAAGGTCATGCGGCGCTTCGTACTCATTCTTCGCTGCCGCGGCGGGGCCTGATCTTGGGCAGGCCGGCGACCCGCCGCGGAGTCCGCCGCTGGCCGTGAGTCCCATTTGATCCGTCCGCCCTTGACACCTTTCACGGAGACGAATCCCATGGATGCCACTCCCGCCTGGACCCCCGCCGACGAGGTCGCCGAAGAGGCCGCCCGAGCCGTTCAGACCGCGCTGGACCGCCGCGACAACGGCGGCGCCGCCGGTCGTTGATCCTTCGCCCTACGGGCGCCCGCGCTTCCGCGAGCGCCCGTAGGCGCGTGATCCCGTAGGAGACCGGCCCGCGTCCGCCGTACGAGGCCGGTCGCCGCGCGCCAGGCCGTTCGCCTCGCCGACCGCGGCGGCCGGAGCGCGTCGGTGGCAGGTGCCCGTAAGGAACCGGCCCGCGCCGGCCGTACGCGACCGGTCCGGGTCAGGAGGCCTCGACGCCGAGGGCGAGGGCACCGATCAGCGCGGCGTCGTCGACGAAGCGCGCGGCGTCGACCGGCGGCGGGAAGGGCGTCGCGCGGGCGATCGCGGCGCGCAGGGCGGGCAGGAACACCTCGGCCATCCCGCCGCCGACGACGACGCGTTCGGGGTCGAGGAAGATCGTCAGGTTGGCGACCGCCATCCCCACCGCCGCGGCGGCGTCGTCGAGCAGCGCCTTCACCGCGGGCTCGTCCCCCCGGGCGAAGAGTTCCTCGGCCGTGATCTGCTCGCCGAGCAGCGCGGATCCGCGGGCGGCCAGCCCGCTCCCGGAGGTGTACTCCTCGAGCGGCGCGCGCCCGTCCGTGTAGCCGGGTTCGCCGGGCTCGCGCAGCAGGTACCCGATCTCGCCGGCCGCGCCGTGCGTGCCGGGGACGACCTTGCCGCCGACCACGATGGCCGCGCCGGTGCCGGTGCCCAGGTTGACATAGAGGCCCACATCGGTCCCCTGGAGCCGGCCCCAGCGCAGTTCGGCGACGGCCGCCGCGTTGACGTCGTTGTCGACGTGGACCGCGGGGACGCCCAGTCCGTCCTGGAGCAGGGCGGGCAGCGGGAGGTCCTCCCAGCCGGGGACGTTGGGCGCGAGGCGCACCCGGCCCTCGCGGATCACCCCGAACGTGGACACGCCGGCCGCGACGAGGCGGCCGGGCGTGCCCGCGACGAGGTCGTGTGCCGCGTCCAGTACCCGGCGCACCACCTCCTTGGCGCCGTCGGCGGCGTGTGTCGCCAGGCGCGTGCGCTTCACCGGTTCTCCGGTGGCGCTCGCCGTCGCGAGCGCCACCTTGGTCCCCCCGAAGTCGATCCCGAGCACGAACTCGCCGACCGACGTACCGTCCATCGTCATGCGGAGGCCTGCCCGGGATGCTCGGCGAAGGCCTCGTGGATCTCCTCGTGACCGAACGGCCAGGCCTGCTCGGCGCGGGCCCAGGCAAGGTAGGCGATGACGCCGGCGGCGAGCCAGGCCACCGAGAGCAGGATCGGCTTGAGGCCGGCCGCCTGGTAGATGTAGATCCAGCCGGCGAGGGCCACGAGGCTGGGCAGCGGGTACAGCCACATCTTGTACGGGCGGGGCAGGTTCGGCTGGCGGATCCGCAGCACGGTGACGGCGGCGATCTGGGCCACCGACTGCACGAGCACGAACACCGCGGTGAGCATGCTGATCACGTCGGTGAGGGTGAACAGTGAGCCGATCGCCGTGACGACGCCCATCGCGTACAGGCCGACGGTGGGGAAGTGCAAGCGCGGGTGCATCCGCCCGAACCACGGGAGGAACACCTTGTCGCGCGCCGCGTTGTAGGGCACGCGCGAGCCGCCGAGCAGTCCGGCGAAGACCGAGGCGAACGCCGTGATGATGATCCCCACCGTGAAGACCTGGGCGACGCCCTTGCCCCAGGTGCGTTCCAGCACCAGGGAGGCCACGGAGCTGGAGTCCTTCGCCTCCTGCCAGGGCACGACGCCGAGCACGCCCATCTGGAGCAGGAAGTACAGCCCCATGATGCCGAGGATGGCGTAGATGATCGAGCGGGGGATCACCCGTCCCGGGTCGCGCACCTCCGCGCCGAGGTAGGCGCTGGTGTTGTAGCCGAGGTAGTCGTAGATCGCGATGACCAGGCCCGCGCCCAGGCCGGTGAAGAACTTCGAGCCCGAGTCGTGCGGGAAGCCGAAGGCCAGGCTGGAGTGGAAGTGGGTGAACGCCGCGACGATCACGCCGAGCACCGAGACCAGCATGACGACGAAGAAGATCGAGGTGATCTTCCCGATGTCGCCGATCCGCCGGTAGAGCGCGAGGACGACCAGGCCGACGACGCCGACCGCGACCACGTGGCCGAGGGTCGACAGGCCCTTGCCGTGGACGAGCGCGGGCCACAGGTACCCGCCGTACTGCACCAGCCCGATCACCCCGGTCGACATGATCAGCGGGATGAACAGCACCGCCGACCAGACGAACAGGAACGGCATGAGGCGGCCGGTACGGTACTGGAACGCCTCACGCAGGTAGAGGTACGTTCCGCCGGCGCCGGGCATCGCGGCGCCGAGCTCGGCCCACACGAGGCCGTCCGCGACGGCGATGATCGCCCCGATCACCCAGCCGAACATGGCCTGCGGGCCCTGCAGGGCGCTGATCATGGCGGGGATCGTGACGAACGGCCCGATGCCGCACATCTGGGTCATGTTGACGGTGGTGGCCTGGAACAGCCCGAGGCGTCGCTCGAACCCCGGGACCGTGGGAGACGTCATGGTCCCCACTCCCTTTCGTGGCGCTTTTCGGCTTTCTGCCTGGTCAGCGGCGTTTGGGGAGAATGTAAGAGAGCCTCCCTAACAAATCAAGTCCTCGATCGCATGTGACACTCTGTTGTGCAGCGTACGGCGAGAGGATGAACGTGCCCAGCGGCGGGGAGACGGCCAACACCACCAGCGTGTTGCGCATCATGAACGAGCGTGCGGTGTACGAGCGGATCCGGCTGCTCGGGCCGGTGTCACGACCGCAGCTCGCCGAGGAGACCGGGCTGTCCAAGCCCACGATCTCGCTGGCCCTGGCCGACCTGGAGCGGGCCGGGCTGGTCCGTCCGGTCGGCCACCGGACCGGCAACGCCGGACGAGCGGCGCTGCTCTATGAGATCCGGCCGGAGGCCGGGTGGGTCATCGGCATCGACGTCGGCCGCCAGTGGGTGCGCGCCGCCCTGGTCGACCTCGGCGGCGAGATCGTCGTACGGGAGGACGTCCCCGCGCGGGCCGGAGGCGCGACCGAGCTGATCGGCCAGCTCAGCGAGATCGTCGACGGTCTCGCCGCGGCGGCCGGCGGAGAGATCACCAACATCGTGCTCGGCACGCCCGGCGTGCACGACGTCGAGAACGAACGCCTCCATCTCGCGCCGAACATCCCCGGCTGGAACACCCCGGGCGTCACCGCGAAGCTCGCCGAGCGGCTGCCCGCGCCGTTCGCGATCGAGAACGACATCGCCCTGGCCGCACTCGGCGAGCAGGGCTACGGGCTCGGCGCCGGGCTGCGGCACTTCGTCTACGTGTCGATCGGCACCGGCATCGGCATGGGGATCATCATCGACGGCCGTCTGTACCGCGGCGCGCGCGGCGCGGCCGGAGAGATCGCGTTCCTGCCGATGGGGGAGGCCGACCCGCTCGCGCACGCGCCGGACTCCCGGCGGCACGGCATGCTCGAGGCGGTCGCCTCGGCGACCGGGGTGGTCGCCACGGCCCGGCGGCTCGGCATGACCGGCGAGATCACCGCAAAGCGGGTGTTCGACGAGGCTCGCGACGGCGAGCCGACGGCGGTCCAGGCGGTGGCGCGGGAGGCCGACCACGTCGCCCACGCGCTGGCCGGTGTGATCGCGCTGTTCGACCCCGAGCTGATCGCCCTCGGCGGCGGCATCGGCGGGCACGGCGCCGACGTCCTGCTCGACGAGGTGCGCGACCGGCTCGAGACCATGACGCCGCTCGGCCCGCCGCGCGTCGAGGTGTCCCCGCTCGGCGACGACGCGGTCGTCCTGGGCGCGCTGGCCACGGGCCTGGCGACCGCACGCGCCCTGGTGTTCGACCGGGCGATCGCCGGAGCCGGCAACGTCCCCGGCCCGTACGGCGCGCCGGTACCGTACGGCGGGCCGGGTACGGGCCGCGCATCAGGCACCGGCGGTGGGGCGGGATCGCGCGGCGCATGAGAACCGGCGGCGCCCGGGGGAACCGGCGGCGCTTCCGGGCTCGGCGGCGCTCCTGGCGCCTGACGGTTCCCCGCCGTACGGCGGGCCGCGGACCGGTGGTGCGGCGGGACCGCGTGGCGCGTCAGGGGCCGGCGGCGCCCGTGGGGTCGGCGGCATCCAGGGAACGGGCCGCATCCAGCGCATGGGCGGCATCCAGCGCATGGGCGGAAATCGCCCATAATTTGAGACGACTTCTCATGGGATGAGACGACCCGCTAAGGTACAGGCATGGCTTCCCGCAGCATCCACCTGGCCGTCGTTCCGGGCGACGGCATCGGCCCCGAGGTCGTCGCCGAGGGCCTCAAGGTTCTCGACGCGCTCGGCCTCAAGATCGAGCAGACGTCGTACGACCTCGGCGCGACCCGCTGGCACAAGACCGGCGAGACGCTTCCGGACTCCGTGCTGGCGGAGATCCGCGAGCACGACGCCATCCTGCTCGGAGCGGTCGGCGACCCGACCGTGCCCAGCGGCGTGCTGGAGCGCGGCCTGCTGCTCCGGCTGCGGTTCGAGCTCGACCACTTCGTCAACCTGCGCCCGGTGCGGCTCTACCCGGGCGTGGCGACGCCGCTCGCCGACACCCGGCCCGAGGACATCGACATGCTGGTCGTGCGGGAGGGCACCGAGAGCCTGTACGCCGGTGCGGGCGGAGTGCTCCGCAAGGGCACGCCGCACGAGGTCGCGACGCAGGAGAGCCTCAACACCGCGTTCGGCGTCGAGCGCGTCGTGCGCTACGCCTTCGAGCAGGCGGCCCGGCGCCCGCGCAAGAAGCTCACCCTCGTCCACAAGAACAACGTCCTGGTCTACGCGGGCGACCTGTGGTCGCGCACGGTCGACGCCGTGGCGAAGGAGTACCCGGACATCGAGGTCGACTACTCCCACGTCGACGCCGCGACGATGTTCTTCGTGACGCAGCCCGAGCGCTACGACGTGATCGTCACCGACAACCTGTTCGGCGACATCATCACCGACCTGGGCGCGGCGGTGGCCGGCGGCATCGGCCTGGCCGCCAGCGGCAACATCAACCCCACGGGTGCGGCGCCGAGCATGTTCGAGCCCGTCCACGGCAGCGCCCCCGACATCGCGGGTCAGGGCAAGGCCGACCCGACCGCGACCATCCTCTCCGTCGCCCTGCTCCTCGACCACCTCGGCCTGACCGCCGAGGCCCGCAAGGTGGAGCAGGCCGTCGCCGACGACCTCATCGAGCGCCAGGGCGCCTGGGCCGCGCGGTCCACCCGCGAGGCGGGCGACGACATCGCCGAGCGAGTATCCGGCTAGGGCGCGCCTTTCCCCAGGGAAACCCTCCGGGCGCGCCCCACGGCGCGCCCGTTTTGGGCTGCCGTGAGCAAAGGAGACTTGAAGGCGACAAAAGGCGACAATGAGTACGGAGCGGCGACGAAGCCGTACCGCGAGAGGACGTCAGATGACCATCGAGTTCGACATCCGGCTCTCCGACCACCGCACGTCGGCGGACGAGCGCGAACGACTGCTGGAGAACCCGGGCTTCGGCCAGACTTTCACGGACCACATGATCACCATCCGGTGGGACGCGGAGCACGGCTGGCATGACGCACGCCTTGAGGCGTACGCCCCGTTGATGCTCGATCCGGCGACCGCGGTCTTCCACTACGCCCAGGAGCTGTTCGAGGGGCTGAAGGCCTACCATCAGCCCGACGAGTCGATCGTCACCTTCCGCCCGTACGCGAACGCCGCGCGCTTCAACGCCTCCTGCGAGCGGATGGCGATGCCGGCGCTCCCGGAGGAGACGTTCGTCCGGTCCCTGGAGCTGCTGGTCGACGCCGACCGCGACTGGGTGCCGACCCGGGAGGGGCACAGCCTCTACCTGCGCCCATTCATCATCGCCACCCAGCGCGGCCTCGGTGTGAACAGCCCGTCCTCGTCGTACCTGTTCATCGTCATCGCCTCGCCGGCCGGCTCGTACTTCGCCGGCGGGATCAAGCCGGTCTCGGTCTGGCTGTCGGAGGAGTACACCCGGGCCGCCCCCGGCGGCACCGGCGCCGCCAAGTGCGGCGGCAACTATGCCGCCGCGTTCGTCGCCCAGGCCCAGGCCGTCCAGGAGGGCTGCGACCAGGTCGTGTGGCTCGACGCGAACGAGCACCGCTGGGTCGAGGAGATGGGCGGCATGAACCTCTTCTTCGTGTACGGTTCCGGCGCGGACGCCCGCGTCATGACGCCCGGCCTCACCGGCACGCTGCTCCCCGGCATCACGCGTGACTCCCTGCTCAAGCTCGCCCCCGACCTCGGCATCCCGGCCTCGGAGGGGCGCATCTCCACGGATCAGTGGCAGGAGGGCAACGCCTCCGGTGAGCTCACCGAGGTCTTCGCCTGCGGCACCGCCGCCGTGATCACCCCGGTCGGCCGGGTCAAGGGCGCCAAGAGCGAGTGGCTCGTCGGCTCCGGCGAGCCCGGCCCGGTCACGATGCGCCTGCGGGAGGAACTCGTCGGCATCCAGTACGGCGACCGCCCCGACCCGTACGGCTGGATCCACAAGCTCGCCTGACGCCGGACACGGCGAGGGCGCGCCTCCCATCGGGAGACGCGCCCTCGATCAGGTCAGTGGCTGATGCGGACCGTCGTCTTCAGCGCCGGCGCGCCCTCGGGGGCGGTGACGCGGTTACGCGACGAGGGGTCGATCGCGTAGTAGAACGAGAAGCCGACGTACGCCGTGCCGGGCCGCCCGCCCACCCGGACCGGGAAGGTGCAGGTGCCGGACAGGTTGTAGACCTTCTTGGCGCGGTGCGGCTTGACCGTGGAGTGCCAGAGGTAGCTCACCGGCACGACGTGCCTGTCGTGGTAGTGGCCGTTCAGCCCGGTCGCGGTGCAGGCCATCCGGCCGGTCGCGATCGCCTGCAGGGCCGGGGCGATCTTGAAGCTCCACGGCATCGGGTAGCCCTTGAGCGGATGCTTCACATTGACCTGCGCGTGGAAGGTCCCCGCCTTGTCGGTGTGCGAAGCCCTGGTGCTTCTTGGTGAAGGTGAAGTGCTTGTGGACGACCTGCGGAGCGACCGAGGCCTGGGCGGCCGTGGCCACGGCGGCCGTGACGGCGGCTGCGAGGACGGGGGCAGCGATTAATCTGCTCATCATGCGCATGGATTCCCACTTTCGTTCGTACCGCCACCGATCCGCGTCACAGCGGATCCCCGGATCGGTGCGGTAACCGGAGGCGTCGCCGGGCTAGTCCTGGCCCCAGACCGTGGAGTCGGTGACGTCGGACGCCGGGCGCACTTCGACCGCTCGGAAGGCATAGCCGTCCTGATCGGCTTCCTCCCAGGTGAAGACCACAGGCTCGCGAGCGTTCAACGCCCGGTACGCGTCCGGGTCGGGAAGGCGGATGGACGAGAAGTGCGCCCACACTTCGCCGGGTACCTCCGGCGAGGCGAGCACGCCCCATCCCGCTTCCTCGTCCCAAGAGACGACATGTCCCCGAACAGGCCGTCGCTGCCCCGTGCTCATCATGTTCCCCCTGAAGAGCGGCCAGGGGAATCCTGGCTGTTTCCGGATCATTTACTCAATGCGATGGCCATGTAAGGCCGTTTCGTATTTTCCGGTAAACCAACGACCTCATGTGAGCGACGGCGGCGGATCGCCCGCCGATGTCGCATGTGGGCGGCGGGTCGGGCGCCGATTCGATCAGACCGTCAGCGGGGCGGTGTCGAGGGTGAGTTCCCAGGGGGCCGGGAGATCAAGCGGCTCGCCGAGCTTTACGTCCACCTCGTGCCCGTACCCGTCCTTGCCGGGGTGGCGCTCGATGTCGGTGCGTTCCGCGGTCTCCACGCCGATCGGCTGCTCCAGCACGGTTGACATGGTCCCATCACCCTCTCCCGTCGCCTAGAACGTAAAGTATGCATCGAGTCACGGACGGTAGTAGATAGGAGATCTGTGCGCAGGCGAATCGGCCGATCGTCAGTTCGATTCGCGACCGCGGGGCCCGCATCTTCGGGCTGGTGAGCGGGTCGTGTCTCGGATCGTGAGATGGATGTGTCCATCGGCGCGAGCGTGTGGCAGACTCGGTGCCATCATGCGCATCAGCCTGGTGATTATCGGCTGGCGCGCCGGCACCTAGACGATCACAAACCGCCGGCGCGCAGACCTCTCACGTCCCGTGAGGGGTCATTTTGTTTTCCGGCGGCGCTGCACATTCCAGACACGAAGAGGACAGCACCCATGCGTGATGACGGCTTCCACGTCTACGACACGACGTTGCGCGACGGGGCCCAGCAGGAGGGCCTCAACCTCACCGTGGCGGACAAGCTGATCATCGCGCGCCGCCTCGACGAGCTGGGGGTCGGCTTCATCGAAGGCGGCTGGCCCGGCGCCAATCCCAAGGACACAGAATTCTTCCGGCGTGCTCAGACCGAGCTCGACCTGAAGAACGCGCAGCTCGCCGCGTTCGGCGCGACCCGCCGGGCCGGTGCGAAGGCCGCGGACGACCCTCTTGTGGCCGCGCTGCGCGAATCCGGCGCGCCCGTCGTGACCCTTGTCGCCAAGAGTCACGACCGGCACGTCGAGCTGGCCCTCCGCACGACGCTGGAGGAGAACCTCGCGATGATCCGCGACACGGTCTCCCACCTGCATGCGGAGGGCCAGAGGGTCTTCCTCGACGCCGAGCATTTCTTCGACGGCTACCGCTCGAACCCGAAATACGCCCTCGAGGTCGTACGGACGGCGGCCGAGGCGGGCGCCGACGTCATCGCGCTGTGCGACACCAACGGCGGGATGCTGCCCGACGAGCTGGCCGACGTGGTCGCCGAGGTCGTTGCCTCAGGCGCGCGCCTGGGCATCCACTGCCACGACGACAGCGGCTGCGCGGTGGCCAACACCCTCGCCGCCGTGAAGGCCGGGGCGACGCACGTGCAGGGCTGCGCCAACGGGTACGGCGAGCGCAGCGGCAACGCGAACCTCTTCACGGTCGTCGGCAACCTCCAGCTCAAGCGCGGCCACGACCTCGGCGTCGAGCTGCGGGAGATGACGCGCATCGCACACGCCGTCTCGGAGGTGACGAACGTCGCGCCGGGCTCGCAGCAGCCGTACGTCGGCATGTCGGCGTTCGCCCACAAGGCGGGCCTGCACGCCTCGGCCGTCAAGGTCGACCCGATGCTCTATCAGCACATCGACCCGGCGGTGGTCGGCAACGACATGCGCATGCTGATCTCCAGCATGGCCGGCCGGGCGTCGGTGGAGCTGAAGGGCCGGGAGCTCGGGTACGAGCTGACCGGTGACAAGGCCCGCCAGGTCGTGGAGCGGGTCAAGGAGCTGGAGTCCGCCGGGTACACCTTCGAGGCGGCGGACGCGTCGTTCGAGCTGCTGCTGCGTGAGGAGCTCGACGGCGCGGGTCCCTGCTACTTCGACGTGGAGTCCTGGCGCACGATCGTCGAGCGCCGGCCCGACGGCACGATGGTCAGCGAGGCGACGGTCAAGCTGCACGCCAAGGGGGAGCGGATCGTCGCCACCGGCGAGGGCAACGGCCCGGTCAACGCCCTGGACCGTGCCCTGCGGCTCGCCCTGGAACGGAGCTATCCCGAGCTGTCGGGTCTGGAGCTCGTCGACTACAAGGTCCGGATCCTGGAGGGCGCCCACGGCACCGACGCGCGGACCCGGGTGCTCATCGAGTCGAGCGACGCCACGGGCGAGTGGGGCACGGTCGGCGTCGAGGACAACGTCATCGCCGCCTCATGGGACGCGCTCGCGCAGTCGGTGACCTACTGCCTGCTGCGCGCGGGCTACGCCCCGTCCTGACACCCGGCCGGGCGGGTCAGAGCCCGCGCGGAATGGACTGCCGGGCTCGCGACGTCCTGGCGGCACCTCGCGGCGTTGTCGCCCCCACCCCACGGAAACGCGCCGGGACGGCTCCGCCGGGCGGCGCGTTTCCGCGGGGCCCCCGGGAGGAGTCGCCGGCCAACACCGGGCTGACTCCCTCCGCCTTGCGAGGCACTCGCCAGGACGTCGCTCCCTGATCCGGCGCCCATTCCGCGGGCTCTTACTCCTTCGGGGTGGCCCGCTCGACGATTTCGAACGACCAGAGCTCGGCGCCGCTCGCCGCCGGACCGCCGTGCCCGTGCCCGTGCCCGTGCCCGTGGCCCGCCTCGGCCGCTGCCTGAGCGTGTCCCTCCGCGAACGCCCGGCTCTCCGTCCAGCGCTGGAAGTCCTCTTCGCTTCGCCAGCGCGTGTAGACGAGGTAGCGGTCCGTGCCCTCGACCGGGCGCAGCAGTTCGAACCCCTCGAAGCCGTCGGCCTTCTCGACCAGCCCGGCGCGCCCGGCGAACCGGCGCTCAAGCTCTTCCTTCATCGGCTCCGGCACGGTCAGCACGTTGATCTTCACCACGCTCATGAGTAGATCCTCTCGCGGCGCGCTCGCCTGGCCTCACCGGGGGCGCCGTGGCGCGCCGCGTGTCGTCCCGTATGTCCTGCGGAGTGCGGATGCGAATGAAGGGGAACGTTCTAATGCACGTGCAAACGAACAATCAAAATGCGCGTGCAGATCGGTGGTATGTCGGGATTTCACCGAATATGAGGGCCGTGTCATGATCATAAAGAGCTGTTCGCTCTCGGCGATGAAACCGTTCGGAATCTAATTCTGTTCTCTAAGATGCTCCCAGGTAGGGGCGGGGTTCTGCGCTTCGTGCCCCTGTGAACGGACTTGTGAGGCGCGGGAAACTTTCGCGAGGTTGGAGAATCGGTGGCGGACGAAGGTCATTAAGCGCCACACTTCTCCACGTACGGCCAAGGTCGTCGCCGCAGAAAAGGCGACGGCCCCCTGCGGGAACAGGAGGCCGTCAGCAATCGCTACATCCCGACCCTCAAGGAGGTCAAGACACCCATGAGCCTACGTGCCTTCGGGCGAAGTGACCATAGGAACGACGGCATGGGCACAGGTGAATCCGCGGCCCCGCGCGGATCGCATCTCTCTGTCCGCACGGGCCTGATCGCGCTGTGCGCCGTCGTCATCGCCGTGCTGGCCGCCACGCTCACCTTCATCGGTGACCGCCGGCTCGCCTCGTCGGTGGTGGCGGGCGTGGTCGCCTTCGCCAGCGCCTTCATGTTCTTCGACAAGATCATCGGCGATTGAGAGGTCGCATGCCCCCCAAGCGACGTACGCCGAGCTCGCTCCGCTACGACCGCGACGCCGAGCTGCGGCTGATCGCCGAGGCCAGCCACTGGCTGGCCGACGCCAGCCGGACCAGGCGTCCTGAGGCGGTCCGGTCGATCACCGCGATGCTGGAACGGCAGCAACGGCTTGCCGCCTGCCGCGCCCTCGACCGGCCGCTCGACTCCTGACCCTCACCACATCGATGAGTGCCCGCGCGGAGTTCGACCGCGCGGGCACTCGTACGTTCCGAACCAACCGGGCCCGCCGATCGTCGGAACGGGTAGGCGAGGGAAGAAAGGGCGTCATGGCGACGGGTATGGCGGGTGAACGGGACGACAGGGACGTCCCCGCGCATCTGCGGGTGACCGACGAGATCCCGGTCGACACCCCATGGCGCCCGGAAGGCGTCCCTCCGGTGGACCGATCCCCGGAGGCAACGCCGTCCACGGACACCGACGCGTCCGCCGGGGCCGGGTCCGCCACGCCGGCGGACTCCTCGACCGAGGCCGAGGCGTACTCTCCTGCCGAGGCGGCATCAGTGACCGCGGACCGGCCGACGGTGACCGGGACATCGTCGCCGGCCGACACTCCCATCGAAGTGAGATCATCGGTGCCTGCGGAGCAGCCGGCCACGACCGGCGCATCGGCCGCCCAAAGGACCGAGACCGGGGCCTCAACAGCGGCCGATGCTCCGGGCCTGACCGGGGGATCGGCGCCAACCGGCGCGCTGACGCCGGCCGGAGCATCGACAATGGCCGGAGCATCGACAACGGCCGACGCGGCGACCGAGGCAGGAGCGCACATGGACGAGGCCGGGGCGTCGGCGGATCCACCTCCCGGGCCTTTCCCGGAGGCCGACTCGCCTTCGGCGGCCGGCGCGCCGGTGGAGGCGGGCGGGAGCCAGGCGGGTGCCAAGCGGGCCGTCCCGGCGACGGACGTGCAGGTGCACCCGATCATCCCGCCGCCGCGACCGTACGCCGCGCCGGTGACCGTGGAGGAGGGCATCCCCTTGCCGCCGGGTGGCCCGCACCGGCCGGTGGCACCCCCCGTGGCCGGGAGGAGACCGCTCGCCCGAGCGCTCTGGGTGGGCGTCATCCTCGCGGGCGCTGTTCTCATGGGTGTCGGATTCCTGCTGGTGTACGGCGGGTTCGCCGGTGGCGCCAAGCATCCCGCCCCGTGCGGGGGCAAGTCATGCGCGCCGCCGCCTGTCCGCAGTGCCGCCCCTCCTGGGGCGCAGATCGGGTACCGCACCGTCGAGCGCGACGCGGGCTACTTCGAGGGCACCGTCACGATCGCCAACCACGGGGACCAGCCGATGCGGTCCTGGACGCTGTCCTTCCGGTATCCAGGGGCCGAGATCCACAACACCTGGGACGCGGTCCTCCAGCGGCGGGGCGAGGACGCGATCCTCACCGGTACGGCGACGGCACGGCCCATCGCCCCCGGAGCGGCGCTCGAGGTCCGGTTCGGCGGCTCCGGCGCGCCGTCGATGCCGACCGACTGCCGGCTCAACGGAGCAACCTGCGCGTTCGTCGCCCGCTGAGCCGTCCGTTGGGCCGCTGAGCCGTCCGTTGGGCCGGCGCGGCGAGCCGGCTGCCGAGTTTCGCGGTGACCTGCGTTGGTCGGACGGAGACCGACGGCGAGGGCAGTGCCGGAGGTCGATAGCCTCGTAACGTGCGTATCGCGAGGTTCACCAAAGACGGCGGCCTGTCCTTCGGCGTGGTCGAGGACGACCAGACCATCGCCACCATCGCCGCCCACCCGTTCGGTGAGATCCAGCTCACCGGGGAGCGTCACCAACTGGCCGACGTGCGGTTGACGGCGCCGATCCTGCCGAGCAAGGTCGTCGCGATCGGCAAGAACTACGCCGAGCACGCCCGTGAGATGGGCGGCGAACCACCGGCCGAGCCGGTCGTCTTCATGAAGCCGTCCACGGCCGTGATCGGCCACCGCGAGACCATCGTCTACCCGAGCCTGTCCGAGCGCGTCGACTTCGAGGGCGAGCTGGCCGTCGTCATCGGCCGGCTGTGCCGCGACGTCCCGGCGTCCCGGGTCGCTGACGTCATCCTCGGCTACACCTGCGCCAACGACGTCACGGCGCGCGACCTTCAGCAGCGCGACGGGCAGTGGACGCGGGCCAAGGGCTTCGACACCTTCTGCCCGCTCGGCCCGTGGATCGAGACGGAGCTCGACCCGTCCGACCTGGCCATCACCACCACGGTGAACGGCGAGACCCGCCAGTCGTCCAGCACGAAGCAGCTCCTCCACGGCATCCCGGCGCTGATCGAGTACGTCAGCCAGGTCATGACCCTGCTGCCCGGCGACGTCATCCTCACCGGCACACCGGAGGGCGTCGGGCCGCTGCAGGTGGACGACGAGGTGGCCGTAATGATCGAGAACATCGGCACGCTCAGCAATACAGTGGTGTCCCGTGACTGACCCTTCTTCCCCGGAGCACGCCTCCGGCACCATCAGAGCCCGGTTCGCGCCGTCGCCCACCGGCATGTTCCACGTCGGGGGAGCGCGCTCGGCGCTGTTCAACTGGGTCTTCGCCAAGCAGGCGGGCGGTTCGCTGGTTCTGCGCATCGAGGACACCGACGCCTCGCGCAACCGCCCGGAGTGGACCGAGGGGATCATCCGCGCCCTCGCCTGGCTGGGCATCGACGAGAACGAGTACGAAGGGCCGTACTTCCAGTCGGCCAACGCCGACAAGCACCGCGAGGCCGTCGAGCGGCTGCGCGCCGCGGGCCGCGCGTACTTCTGCGACTGCACGCGCGACGACGTGATCGCGCGGACCGGTGATTCCCACCGCGGCTACGACGGCTTCTGCCGCGACCGCGGCCTGGAGCCGGGCCCCGGGCGCGCGCTGCGCTTCCGCACTCCGGACGAGGGCACGACGATCGTCGTCGACCTGATCCGCGGCAAGCCCGCGTTCGAGAACGCCACGATCGAGGACTTCGTCATCGCGCGGGCGGACGGCTCGGTGCTGTTCATGCTCGCCAACGTCGTCGACGACATGGTCCAGGGCATCACCCACGTCATCCGCGGCGACGAGCACCTGTCGAACACGCCGAAGCAGCAGCTGCTGTGGGAGGCCCTCGGCGCGCAGCCGCCCACGTGGGCGCACGTCCCGGTCATCGTGAACGAGAAGCGCCAGAAGCTGTCCAAGCGCCGGGACAAGGTCGCGCTGGAGGACTACCAGGCCGAGGGCTTCCTCGCCGAGGCCATGCGCAACTACCTCATGCTGCTGGGCTGGGCGCCCTCCGGCGACCGCGAGATCGTCCCGTGGAGCGTGGTCGAGGAGGAGTTCCGGCTGGACGACGTCAACAGCTCCCCGGCGTTCTTCGACGTCAAGAAGCTGCGCGCGTTCAACGGCGAGTACATCCGGGCGCTGCCGGTCGAGGACTTCACCGAGCGGTGCGCGCCCTGGCTGCGCGAGCCGCACACCCCGTGGTCGCCCGAGCAGTACGACCCGGAGGTGTTCGCGAAGCTCGCGCCGCTGGCGCAGACGCGCGTCGCGGTGCTCTCGGAGATCACGGCGATGGTCGACTTCGCGTTCCTCGACGAGCCGGTGATCGACGAGGCCTCCTGGAACAAGGCGATGAAGGAGCCCGCCGCGGACATCCTCCGGGGCGCGCTGGAGGCGTTCCAGGACGCGGAGTGGACGGCCGAAGAGCTCAAGGCACGGGCCGAGGAGATCGGCGCCCGGTACGGACTGAAACTCGGCAAGGCACAGGCCCCGATCCGCGTGGCCGTCACGGGCCGTACGGTCGGCCTGCCGCTCTTCGAGTCGCTGCAGATCATCGGCCGCGACCGTACGCTCGCCCGCGTCCGTACGGCACTCGACCGGCTGACGGCGGAGTAGCCCGGCACCGACGGGGCATGGCCGGTCTCGCACCGATGACCGTCCACGCCCGTCGGGGCGGCCGTTGCCATGAGCGCCGACACCGACCGCAACCGTCCTGGAATCGCCCGACGCGAGGACATTCCCTCTAGGCGCGTGCCGCCATGGAGCGCACCGCGAGGGCGATCAGCAGTGCCGGGACGATCAGATAGGCCGTACGCAGGCTGACCGTGTCGGAGAGCCGGGCGAGGAGGAACGGCGCGCCGCCGATCGCCAGACCGGAGGCCATGGCGGCCCGTGCCGCCGCCTTGTCCGGAGCGTGCGGCCACGCGGCCACCGTACGGCTCACGGTGGTCGGGTAGAGCAGTGCGACGCCCAGACCCGCCACGGCGAGCCCGACCCCGGACAGCGGCAGCGAGGGAGCCGCCCAGAACAGCGCGAAGCCGCCGCCCGCGACGGCGACGCAGGTCAGCATCAACGGCCGGTGCCCGTGCAGCCGGCGGCTGACCGGCACCGCGAAGGAGCGCCCCACGGCCATGCCGACCAGGAACAACGAGGCGACCGCCGGAGCCAGCCCCGCCGACGCGTGATGCCAGTCGCCGACCGCCGACGCGGCCCAGAACACCATGCAGAACTCCACGCTGACCGCGAGCAGCACCTCGATCCACGGCCCGATCAACGCCGCTCTCGAACCGATCGGCGTGTCGTCGTGCGGCTCGGCCGCATTGGGCATTGGAACGTGCCAGGAAAGGAGCGCGACGAGCGCGAGCAGCACCAGCGGCGCCGCCAGGTAACCGGCCCGCCAGCCGAGACCGCCTGCCAGCGCACCGGCCACCGCCAGCGGCGCCAGCACGGACGCCGCGCTCGCCAGCCCGTTCGCCTCGCCGACCGCGGCGGCCGGAGCGTGCGGGTGCAGCGCGCCCAGCAGCGCCGGGATCAGCTGAATGAGCAGCGCCCCGCCGATGCCGAGGAGCAGCACGCCGGCCAGCGTCAGGATCCGCACGGGCGTGGCCAGCAGCAGACCACCCGCGATCATCCCGCCGATCGATGCGCGCAGCGCCACCGCCCGCCCGATGCGGCCCACCAGAGGAGCGCCCACCAGACCGACGATGAGCAGCCCCACCGCGAAGAGCGTGGGATAGAAGGCCACCTGGCCCCGGCCGACCCCCAGATCCTTCTGCAGCGGCGCCAGCACCGCCCCAATGCCGTTGAGCAGGAACCCCATACAGCTCAGCACCGCGTACAGAACCCAAGTCGAGGTGCCACGCGTCAACCCGCCCGTTCGATCCACATCTGGGAGCGTAACCGCGCGGTACGCTCCGGAACAGAACGGGCATCCCACCCCCGCCGACCGCAGCGGGAGGCCGCGCCTCGGCGGATCTAGTTCGCGAGCACCCGCGAACGTCCGCTAAACTTTCCGAGGCGGTGGAGATCGGAAGATCCGCAGGCCAGTGGGGTATGGTGTAATCGGCAGCACGACTGATTCTGGTTCAGTTAGTCTAGGTTCGAGTCCTGGTACCCCAGCAAGTGCCTGACCTCGGCGGGAGTCTCACAGAGACCCCCGCTTTTTCATTCCTCAGGGCCGCTTGGGCGCGTATTCGGCACGATCAAGGGTCATGCCGCTGCCGACGCTAGTGTCATGCCGGGTGTAGGAGGGCCTAGAGCCCTCGCCAACGCCTCACCGGCCGGTTCGAGGCGAAGAGCGCGGAGCGAGACGGCCGAATCGGGGTCGCCAGGACGACGCCGGAATCGGCCCGTGAGGCCTGTCTGACGTACCTCAACGTGCGAGCGGCGATGGATCGCGTAGGCGCTGCCCTGCGAGGCGCCGGCCCCTACCCGCCGATGATGAGGTGCCGTGGACGACTGTGGCGGTCATACCGCCCCCTGTTCAGAGCCGAGCCTCTACCGCCGCGGCGAACTCCAGCGTCTGCCGGGCCCGGAAGCCGGTCCGGGTCATGAGGATGTCCGGCAGCGTCCGCACGATGAGCGCCGACCGCTGAGCGTCGATCGGCCGGATCTCCAGATGTCGCCCGAGCTTTTCAGTCGTCTTGGCCGTGGTCCGCCGGGTGACCGGCAGGAGTGCCGCCTGCTTCAGCAGGTCGCGGTCGGCGTTGAGCAGGGCGGCCGTCTCACGGTCGCCCTCGAAGAGGTTGCGAGCCGTGAAGTTGTTCCGATCCGACTCCGTCTCGTCGCCGAGCCGTACTGGGCCCGCCACCGGCTTCCGGAGCGGGGCCGCGAGCGCGAAGCTGGTCGCGTACACACCCCGTGCGATGTTCGTGGACATGTTGATGGCGAACAGCTGCACCTCGAGTGGCCTGGGTTCGCTGACCTTGACATAGCCGAATCGCACGTCGGCCAGCTTCAGCATGCCCCCGGTGACCACTTGCACCATGCCGGACCGATTGGCGACCACCGCGGTCCTGGGCAGCAGACTCCCCTCGGGAACTCCGCCGGTCTCAAGGTCCAGCACTTGCATGGGCGGAACACTGTCCACCCCCAGATCTTTGGCAAGCCAGCTCTCGTACTTGCGCATCTGTTTTTCGATCTTGCGGTCCATGACGGCTGATCGTAGTTAAATCCCCGGTGGCCAGGGGCTACGGGCCACCGCCGTCCGCAATTGGTCAGCGCTCCTGAAACGCGATTCGCCGTGATCGTTTCTGGAGCACGGTCTGCCAGTGCCGCGCGCAGAGATCACCGCCGAGATCAGTAAGTAGGCGAGCCACTGGTAGGGGCCAGGCGCTGGTAGCACTCCTGCCGGAACGCCGACAGCTCCCCGGGCTCACCTATAGTCGCTAAGGTTCTCGTTGATCACGTTAGCCATTGTCGGTGTCCTGGTCCTGGTCCTGGTCCGCCGGCGGCTGCGGATTTGGTTCTATGCCAGGCGGGCACGGGGGGACATCGCAGCTGGGTAGGAAGGCTACCGACGCCGCGGGCGCGGATGATGTGGACGAGAGGTGACCGATCGCGCCGGCTGCACCGGCGCCGGCCGCGAGGATGGGTGCTACGAACACAGCGGCGATCACCGGCCGCATTCCGGCCTTCTTCGTAAACATGATGACGTCCCCCTCCGGCGATCGAACATTGATCTCGGGCGCAAGTAGCCAAGACCTCTTGCGACCAGACCTCGCGCATGCATGTGCCGGACGGGCGAGCAGGCGGTCGAGATGTCACGGCAAGAGGTGGCTCTTGCCAGCCCGCCTTACTTGCAACGTAACGCGACCTCTCGGCAGGGTCAACGACCGCCAAGATCGCAGAGGAAGCGGATCAGCGGCGACCCCCCGGGCGCTCGGACAGTCGAGCATGGCGTAACCCGAAGAAAGGAATCGAGGCTATGGCTATCACCACGCTCGACCCCAACACCGCTCTGGTCGTAATCGACCTGCAGAAAGGCATTGCCCACATGCCCTCCGCCCCCTACTCCACCGCCGAGGTTGTGGCCCGCACGGTGGAACTGGCGGACGGATTTCGCGCCAAGGGCAACGTCGTTGTGCTGGTGCGGGCGTCCGGCACCGCCGACAGGGCCGACGCCACGCCGGGTCGTACCGATGAACCTCGTTGGTCTGCTGCCTTGCCGGAGGGCCGGGACGCGGTCGTCGACGAGTTGGCGGGGCATCCCGAGGACGTCGTGGTGACCAAGCGACTTAGTCCCCAGTTGGACACTCACGCCCCGTCTCCAGATATGGAGTCGGGGCGTTCTCGGGGGTGTTTTCAGGCGGCAAGGCGTCTCTCTTGGCTCTGGTCATCAGGCGGCGAAGTCACTCCATATAGCACGATTGCGGTGGGCGATCATCAGCTAAGGGAGTTATGATCCGGCTTCCGGGATGGCGTCCCGCTTGGGCCTCGATTTGAGCTCGGTCATATCGTCAAACCCTCGGCCACCTGCAAAAATATGGCGTCGCCCGAGGGTGAAATGCGTTACTTGACGCGGAGTCGAAAAGGGTTCGATAAGGGGATCGGCAGAGAAGTTCGGCGGACTCCGCGTGT